>JBEBHM010000076.1:0-17529 GCA_040080875.1 Pirellula sp. | reverse complement strand
CCACACACGGACATGTCGGCGGAGATGACCAAATTGAGTGACTTGGACGGTATCTTCAGCACGTATTGACCGAACAAGTAGGTCGAAACCAAAACGATGGGAGTGACAATCCATGCTACAAAAATGCCGGGCAGGCCCAGGGCAAGCAATTTGTTAAAGAGGACTTCGGCTCCCAGCATGACCAGCCCGGTCTTAATGTAAAACTCAGTGCGAGTTGCGGTCGAAAGCCATTTGGGTGTGCCAACGGTATTGCTGATGAGCAACCCTAACAAAACGGCCCAAAGCGCATACTCTAGATTGTAGGTCTTGATGACTTCCTGTCCCGCCAGCACGTAGGCAAAAAGCGACAAGCCAAACAAACCTGCAAAGCCAATCGCAAACTTGAAGGCCGAATGTCCTTGGATAAATGTGCAAACTGAAAAAACGAGCAATAGTCCAACAAACGTTGCGGCAAGTGCCGGAAGGATAGACTTGTCACTCTTGAAGAAAGCAGTGCGAGGGTCCCCCTTCCAATCCCCAGGGCGAGCGAGCCAAGGCTTCAACGGCATCGGTGAGATTTGTGCCTCGAGCTTGGCTTGCTGTGCTAGATTCTTCTTGCGCTGGGCAGCGTACTCCTCCGAATTCGCATCCAAGGCCTTGAGCTGAGACTTGTTCTCGACGACTTGTCGGACTGTGGAATCGAACGACTCGGGTCTCGATACCAAGGCGCTGAGCCCCGCTGTCAAGATCAAGAGTGCGCCGAGCGCGATCGCAAGCATGTCGTCTGCCCGATACCAAGGGAGTTGCCCCGCGTCGCCATCGTTGGGTTCGCCCTTATCGATTTGGCCCGATTCCAAATCGTTGGTGGAGGAAGAAACAGGGCCAGAAGTCATCGATTGCGCCTAGTTATGTTTGGGAATAACGCGATTGAGAATACCGCGAGGCTTGAAACGCACTTACTTCTTTTCCGGCTTTTCCGGCTTTTCCGGCTTTTCACTTACGAACCCAAACTTGACCAAGTCGTCGTACCCTGGCTTAAGCGGTCGCACCTCGAAGCCGGCTTTCTCGATGTACTTGGACGACTTGAGAGCTCGCATCCCGACAACACAGTATGTGTAGACGATCGTTCCCTTAGGGATTTCTTTTCGGATCTTGGCCTCGTCGTATTTGTCTTGCAAGTCCCGAATGGGCAAATGAACAGCGCCTTTGATGTGTCCATTGTTCCATTCGCCCAAGTCGCGAACATCGACCAGCATCGCCTTTTTCGCCTCGACGTTTTCCTTGACTTTTTCGAGCGTGTCTTTGGTATGTTCCTGGGCCGAGGCAACGGAAATCAGCAAAAATGATAATGCCGTCGAGGCTACCAATGAACGAATGGGAGACATATGAATCCTCCGAGGGTGACTTCGAGCCAATAAACCGTACCGGCTATTGTAATGAAAATCGGACCCGCGTGTTACGCAAAAATCGGCCCGACCGCTCGTAGTCCCCATCATTTCGCCGACCCCCATCATTTCGCCGACATGGTTGGTTGCGGCTGCCGGAACGCCTAGCTTCCGGCTTACAAAGCGCTAGTCCTTTCCGCCTTTTTTTCCTTTGCCATCATCTCCATCATCTCCATCTTCGCAATCATCATCATCATCATCTTTCGAACCTCTTTTATTGAAGCCTTTGGTTGTGGGTTCGGGTTTCCCATCCAACTCCGCAATGGCCAGGGGATCCACTGCAAACTCCGTAGGTCGCGAGTAGCTTCGTTGAATATCGCCTAACTTCAACACGATGGGTTTCAAATAAGCCGCCTTGTCGATACGGATTTGTGCATCGATATCCGCAGAGGTGGCAGACTGTGTCACATCGAGCGTGAGATACTGATCCACTCCAGAAGCTCGAAGCAACGTGAACTCATCCAAAGCTGCTTTCCGAATATCTGCAGCGGTCGATCCGGGAATCGATGCTGATCGAGCTGCTCGGAAGACCGCTAAGTCGACTTTCTTGGCGGCGATGTACGAGTTGATGAGGTCGAATGCACCGATCACCAGGAATATCAACAATGGCAAAACAACTGCCAGTTCAACCATCGCGGCGCCCGTCTTCTTGGGCAGTGTATTTTTCTTTACTCGCATAACAACACCTTGCTATTGTTTAGAACTCGGTCAACGAAATTAGCTATCTGAGCATTGCTGGCCTGATGGTTGTGTTCTCCACCGGTCGCGGACGCAATGTCTTTCGCCAATACCGTATCCGCAACTTTGCTGAAAGTGAAAACATGTATCCTGGCACCAAGTTGTTCTGCCAACTCAGTAATCTCGTTCGGCTTGGCCTTGTTCTCTTTGCATTCCGAAAAAAGAATGACGTCTTTCATTGTGTCCAGCTTTGCGTTCGAAGCGGTGAACACAGACCGCAACCCCTCAATCAGACCACGTTCGATATCGCTCGGACCACGCAAGAAGATGTTGTCGAATGCATCCCGAACCAAGTCTAGGTTATCGGTGACAGATTGAATGGTATCACCATCTTTGCTAAAGAGCGTGAGACTGACTCGCGGCTTACGATTCCGGGTTTCCAATTCGTCCATGACCACTTTGAAGCCTCGCGCGGCTTCATCAAATCGATCAGGGCCATGCATGAATCCAGATGCATCAACGACGATAGCGAGATCCTGCTCCAAGTAAACGGCTGTCGCGCTGCAGGTCATGTTGACGCTAGTTACACCCAGCAAATTGCGGAAAAAGACAGGCAGTGCACCTGTCTTGTGTCCACCTTGACGCTTGGCCGTGACCCGAACGGAATTGAACGGTTTGGTTCCAGCCTGAAAGATGAACTTACCCGAACTGTTTCGTGTACTTTTGCCGAAGACCGTGTCCGATTTTTCGATATCTTGTTTCTTGTTGAGGATTTCGAAGTCCTGTGCAACTCGATTTGCGATGGTTTCGGGTTGTAGATTGTCACTCTCCAATAGCAAGGCATACGTTGCGGAGATTGCAGCGCTGTCCGCCGTGTGTTGTAGTTTTTCCTCGGAGAAGTCAAACCAAACAAAGTTGATCGCCATGGCTCCGAAGAACATAAGCGCGACCGCTGTGAACACGACAAAGAACAAGACATTGCCACGCCGAGATCGGTATTGGCGTTTCCATGCGGATGTTCGACCGCGTTCGCAATATAGTGGCCAGGTTGTTGTCGACATACTTATGGGGTCCGTGTGACGATACTTGCTTCGGCCTTCACCGTATTCAAGCCCGGCAGGTATGGGAAAACGCTCTGAAGTTTTGAGGATGCCGTCAACTTGACAGTCGCAACTCGGGCATGCGTGGAGAGCGCCTGCTGCGTGATGCTTGCGCTCCCGTCGAGACCGACCGACTTTAACATCGTGGCACCCTGCACGGGTACCTGAGTTGTATTGATCTGCTCGGATTCAATCATGCGGCACAAATCGTACGCAATCCGCTCAGAGGACTGCTTCATCGATATGTGATTGCAGATGGCTAGCGTCGAGAAAATCACCAACGTCAGCAAAGGCAACGAGACTGCGAGTTCAACACACGCTACTCCGCTCTTTTGGACTCTACGTTTCATGAAATGCTCTGCCGTGAAAAGGAACTTTACGTCTCTAACCAAAACCATATGTCAAAAAAGGTCGGAAGGTCGGGATCGCGTGTTTTTTCTTTCCTTTTGAAATCGATCACCACGAATCGGCTGCAAAACCGTTAAAAACGGCATTCCCATCGCAATCCCACAGTGTTCCGTCAAAGTAAAACGATTGTCCCCATTCGTTTCCGGCGCAATCCGGTCCAATTCCACCGCAATCCTGCGCCCAGAGTGGAACGATTGTCCCAATTGTTTCCAGTGAATTTCCACAGTAATGCTGTTGCAATGGGAACAATTGCTCTACTCTGCTGTTTACGATCCGTTCGTGGTTAAAATGGTGGCCGAGATATACATTGTCCTCGTTCCCAATACTTCGATGCTCAGAAACGCTGCCATCCTGTTCCTAGCTTTCCTGCTATGCAGTGCCGGCTCGTCGGTTTCCAGATCAGACGACCTCCAATTCGGACGCGATGTCCTGCCCATTCTGTCCGATCGATGCTTTCATTGTCATGGACCGGACGAGAGCCATCGCCAGGCAGACCTCCGATTGGATATCCGAGACGAGGCCATCTCAAAACGCAATGGCTCTGCTGCCATTGTTCCCAATGCGCCGCATGCAAGCGAACTCGTGGCACGCATTACAAGCACTGACCCAGACACCCAAATGCCTCCGGCTAAGTCGCATCGCAAAGCGTTGAGCAGACGCGAAATTGAAATCCTAAAGCAATGGATCGACGATGGGGCCAAATGGGGTCGCCATTGGTCGTTCGAAAAACCAGTCCGACCTGCATTGTCAGATACGAGCATTCATCCCATCGATGCGCTTGTTCGACGCAGATTGGAGTTGGAAGGGTTTGTTCCATCTCAACGGGCCGACGATCGAACGCTCGCTCGCCGCTTATCGTTTGATCTGACAGGCCTGCCACCCACCACGGATACTTCTACGTCGACGGACGTCGGATCCCATAATGACTACGAAAAATTAGTAGAGCGTCTGCTCGACTCCAAGCACTTTGGCGAGCGCATGGCCATGTGGTGGTTGGATGTCGCGAGATTTTCCGACACGGACGGCTTCCAACAGGATGCCACCAGAACCAACTGGCCTTGGCGCGATTGGGTCATTGGAGCGTTCAACAACAACATGCCCTTCGATCAATTCACCATTGAACAGTTTGCGGGTGATCTACTGCCTGAAGCAACTGCCGAGCAAATTCTCGCTACTTGTTTTCATCGGAATCATATGACCAATGGTGAGGGTGGCCGCGATCCCGAAGAGTCGCGAATTGATTACGTCATCGACCGAGTCAATACGACCGGAACCGCATGGCTTGGCCTGACGCTTGGATGCTGCCAGTGCCACTCCCATAAATTCGATCCGATCTCTCAACAAGACTACTATAGCTTGTTCGCGTTCTTTAATAACATTGACGAAGACGGCAAGGCTGGCAACGCGGCCAAACCGTATTTCAAATACAAATCCCCGTTCGCAGAACGCGCGGTCACCGAAGCGAAAGAGCTTGTCGCGGTACGAAAACCTGTTGCCGACGCGGCCCGACGAGCAGCCGAACATGACTTCGAAGTTTGGCTTTCGCAACAAACCGACAAGGCACAGCGCGGCTTCCAAGCGTGGCATCCGATTATGGCCCGGGAATTGTTTGCCGTCGAGGGTACGACACTTGTACAAGAACCCGACGGCACCATTCAAGCAAGTGGCTTGAATCCTGTCCAAGACGACTATCGCATCACAGCCCCCATCGCGCTCGACCGCCTTACCGGTCTCCGATTGGAAATCTATCCGCATTCGACACATTCTCTGGGCAAACTTTCGCGAGGGAAAACCGGCGAATTCATTTTGACCGATGTCAAACTCCAAGTGAGACGGCGCGGTAACTCGCAAGTTCGCGACATCGATTTCGCAAGTGCCATCGCCGATGCAGAGCGAACAGCTAAAGCCCGAGAATATGGACTGATCAAGGACACGCTAGACGACGATCCACGCAACGGTTGGACTACCGAAAGTCACGATCCACTCGCCGTGCACGTGGCCATCTTTGAATTGGCAGAACCGCTTTCACTCGCCCCGGACGAAGAGATTACGTTCGTGATGCTGCACCGATCTACCGATGGTGATGCCAACATCGGTCGTTTCCGCATTTCTGCAACCGACCAACGAGGCACTGCGCTTCGATCGCTCGATCGCATGCCGTTAGAAAAGCTCGCCGAGTCGATTCTTCAACACCATAACATTACCGCCAGCGAAAATCGACGCGAAAATGGATCTGCGTCGCTGGTCGTCGATGAAAAACTGCGAGGCCTCCTATTGGATCAGTTCCTGACCGATCACGCGGCCTACCAACGCGCACAATCCGATTTAGATCTTGCAAACAAGCAGCTAACCGAATTCAAGAAAGGGGCTTCCGAGGTCAGCGTGATGGTATTGGCCGAACGATCAACGCCCCTCTCAACGCACGTCCTTGAACGCGGCGTATGGGACAAAAAAGGTGCGCAAGTCGAGCGGGCATTCCCTGCAGCTATCCTCGATCGCAATAACGACAATAAAGAGTCGTCGCTATCTCGGCTTGATTTGGCTCGGTGGTTGACAGACCCCAACAACCCGTTGACAGCTCGTGTCGTGGTGAATCACTTGTGGCAAATCTGTTTTGGAAATGGACTCGTGCGAACGCCGGAGGATTTCGGATTGCAAGGTGAGTTGCCTTCGCACCCCGATGTGCTCGATTGGTTGGCAGTTGAATTGGTCGAGAGCGGTTGGAACATCAAACATCTATTGCGAATCATCGTGACCAGCGAGACCTACCGACAGAGCAGCCACGTCTCGCAGAAACTCCTTGAGAGAGACCCCGACAATCGATTGCTGGCTCGAGGGGCTAGATATCGATTGCCGAGTTGGATGATTCGCGACGCGGCTCTAAGAGCTAGCGGTCTCATGAACTCGGAACTGGGCGGCCCACCGGTGATGCCATATCAACCCAGCGGTGTTTGGGCCGAGCTGACGATGGGGCGTTTCGGTTATGACACGAGTCAAGGTCCGGCACAACATCGCCGTACTCTTTATGCGTTTTGGCGGCGTTCATCGGCCCCGACGTTCTTGTTCGATAGCGCCCAACGCCGAACCTGCGAAGTCCGCCCTCTTCAAACCAATACGCCGCTGCATGCATTGACGCTGCTCAACGACCAGACAATCCTTGAGTGCTCCAAGGCCCTTGCTAGGCGGGCCGTGGAGACCCGCTCCAAACCGGAGGATCGATTGGAGCTAATATTCGATGCGATCCTGAACAAGAAACCCTCGCCAGCACAACAAACCGTTCTGCTGAAGGAATGGAACCGCGCCGACGAATACTATCGGCAGAGTCCAGCCCAAGCCGCAAGACTCCTGGATTTTGGCCAGCCGGAACTCAACGCCGCCATACGCGATAGCGATCGAGAATCGATTGCGGCTTGGATGTTGATCGCAAGTTTAGTCTTCAACTTGGACGAGGCCATCACACATGAATAACGAATCACAACCAGACGATCCAGCCCGGATGCATTTGGCTCGTCGATTGTTCTTGCAGCGAGCAGGTGGAATGAGCCTCGGAGCTGTTGCGTTAGGGTTTCTTAACGCGGAATCCAAGCTCGCAGTCGGCGCAAAAGAGTTCGGCGCACCGCAGATCGGCTCAACCGACACTGGGACCGTGGACCTCGACCGCATCGGAATGTCCGGTCTCCCACATTTCCCATCCAAAGCCAAGAATGTTATTTTTCTGACCCAATCAGGCGGTCCATCGCAAATCGAATTGTTTGATCATAAACCCAACTTGATCCAATGGGCGGGCATCGAATTGCCTGAGAGTGTTCGACAAGGTCAACGGCTCACGACCATGACTTCGAATCAGAAGCAATTGATCATGCCAGCCAAAACCAAATTTGGGAAGTTTGGTCAAAGCGGTGCAACCATCGGCGAGTGGTTGCCCTATCATGCACAGGTGGTCGACGATCTTTGTTTCGTCAAGTCGATGGTGACCGATCAAATCAACCACGCGCCAGCGATGACGAAGTTTTTGACGGGGCACCAATTGCCAGGTCGGCCTAGCCTTGGGGCTTGGGCCAGCTATGGGCTCGGTAGCGAGAATCGCAATCTTCCAGATTATCTCGTGTTGATTTCACGGATGAAACGTCCGAGCGATCAACCTCTCTACGATCATTACTGGGGAAGTGGGTTTTTGCCATCGCGGTTTCAGGGAGTGAAATTGCGGAACGCCAAGGAGTCCGTCCTGTACTTGCGAGATCCTGATGGGTTGCCAAGAAAGCTGAGACGCGGCATGCTGGACGGAATTGCCGAGCTCAATCAACAACAGCTTGAGAAGGTGGGTGACCCAGAAATTGCAACTCGCATTCGGCAATACGAGATGGCGTGGAGAATGCAGTCAAGTGTTCCCGAGCTGAATGATTTGAGCGATGAGTCCGAGTCCACGTTCGAACTGTATGGTCCCGATTCACGACGTCCCGGGAGTTATGCGGCCAATTGCATCTTGGCTAGGCGATTGGTCGAACGGGGTGTACGTTTCGTGCAACTATTTCATCCTGACTGGGACCACCATAGCCGGTTAAGCTCCTGGTGCACGGCCCGATGTCGAGACACGGACCAGGCCAGCGCGGCGTTGGTGACCGACTTGAAGCAGCGAGGGCTCTTGGACGACACCTTGGTTTTATGGGGCGGCGAGTTTGGACGCGGTGTTGCTGGCCAAGGGCAATGGGATAGCCCCGAGGGAGGTCGCGATCATCACCCTCGATGTTTCACGATTTGGATGGCCGGTGGTGGAGTGAAAGCGGGCACAACCTATGGAGCCACCGACGATTTCAGTTACAACGTGGTTGAGAATCCGGTTCACGTGCGAGACTTGCATGCAACCGTGCTCCATTTATTGGGGATCGATCACGAACGATTTACGTATCGGTTCCAGGGACTGGATTTTCGGTTGACAGGTGTAGAGGAAACGAACGTAGTTCACGAGTTGCTTGGCTGACTGATGTCGAGATTATTGAAAAGTTACTTCCTATCCGATTTGCATTTGTTCGCGCGTCGTTCCAAGGCACATGCGGTAACGCCGGATATCTATCGGGCAGCAAGCCAAGCCCACACGATGGTTTTGGGGGGAGACATCTTCGATTTCAAGTGGAGCACTCGCGCCTCGCTGGAGCATTCCATTAGCGACAGCATTGCATGGCTTGAAAGGTTGGTGGAAGCCAATCCACAATGCATGTTTTATTATGTGTTAGGAAATCACGATGCGCATCCACGGTTCGTTTCCGAACTAGACCGACTGGCATTTAGGCAATCGAGAATGGTATGGCAGCCGTACGTATTGCAGTTGGAGGGTTGTGTTTTTTTGCATGGTGACGTGGTCGATTGCGAACCCACGGAATTGTCGATTGCCACGAAGCGTCAAAGATTGGACGAAAAACCGCCACCGGTCAAGAGCGAGCATTGGATGTACGACGCGGTGGTATTTGCACGCCTGCACCGAGTCGCTGTCCATTTCGTAGTCAATCCAGCGACCGTGCTACGCAAATTGGCCATCTACTTGTCAGCACAAGGGTTAACGGCTGAGACGGGAGTGCAAGACGTCTACTTTGGCCACACGCACCGAGTCGTGGACGGCGTTCGCTATCAAGGCATGACGTTCCACAACGGCGGCGCATCCATCAAGGGGCTACCGTTTCGAATTTTAGAGACCAAGTTGTTGAGGGTTGAGGGTTGAGAGTTGCACGATTCTCCGAATCGTTCGATACGACTAATCTAAATTATTGAGAGTAGAGAGCGGAGGGATGAGGGATATTCCCCACTGCCCACTGCCTACTGCCTACTGCCTACTGCCTACTGCCTACTGCCTACTGCCCATTGCCCACTGCCCACTGCCTAAGGCCGGCTAAAGGCTAAAGACTAAAGGCGCCTAAGGCCTAAGGCCTAAAAATTGCATGTGCCAGCTCCTTTCGCTATGATTTGAGGACTCCCATCGACTTGAGAGTCCGTTTTTAACCTTTCATAATCCTCCGCAGGTAAGTCATGAATTCGAAATGCAATCGACGTACGTTTGTAACGTCAGCCGCCTTTGCGACGACGGCTTTGGCTATGTGCGCCAAAAGTTATGGTCGCATCGTAGGCGCAAACCAGAGGTTGGGAATCGCCAGCGTCGGAACGGGCGGAAAAGGATGGTCCGACCTCACAGGAGTAGCGGCCAGCGAGATGGTCGATGTGATCGCGCTGTGCAATATCGATAGTTCAGCCAGTCATCTCGGTCGTGCGGCCGAGAAGTATGAACATGCGCGCAAGTTCGAAGATTGGCGCAAGCTGCTCGACGATTCGAAAGACATCCAGGGAGTTCTCGTCTCGACCCCTGATTTTATGCACGCACCTATTTCGTTGGCAGCCATGCAATTGGGGAAGCACGTGTTTTGCCAAAAGCCGCTTACGCATACTGTTTTTGAATCCCGTCAGATGAAGCTTGCAGCTCGCAAATACAAAGTCACAACGCAAATGGGCAATCAAATTCAGTCCCATTCCGCGTATCGGACGGCGGTTCGCGCGGTTCATGCCGGAGTGATTGGCAAGGTAAAAGAAGTTCACTCGTGGCAAGGCAACAAACCGGCTTGGCCACGTCATATTCCACGTCCTGATGGAAGCGATCCTGTACCATCGCACGTGCGTTGGGATTTATGGCAAGGCGTTGCACCGGAGACACCTTATAAGGTCGGTATGTACCACTCCTTCAACTGGCGAGGTTGGCAAGCCTATGGAACCGGCCAATTAGGTGACTTTGGATGCCACATTCTGGATCCCGTCTTCAAATCGCTGAAGCTGACGGCTCCTAGTTCGTTGACCGTATCTGCTCCGCCATTGATGCCGGATAGTTGGACTGACAGTGCGACGGTTAAGTATCATTTTCCGGGGACGGAATATACGGCGGCAAAGTCCTTGCGTCTCACGTGGTACGATTCGGTGGGTGCATTACCGCCACGCGAGTTGTTGGCGGACATTCCGACGGACGCGAAGTTACCGGGCGCAGGTTCTGCGCTCGTCGGAGAGTTAGGAACATTAGTCATTCCGCACGTTGCGATGCCCAAGTTGTATCCGGTCGAGAAGTTTCCGGAGGGCGCGATGGAGGTGGTCAAGGAAGTTGACCACTATGTGCAGTGGGCGGACGCATGCCGAGGAGAAGGTGAGACGACCTCGCATTTCGACTATGCGGGAACGCTGACCGAGGCGGTCTTGCTAGGGACGGTCGGCATACGATTTCCGGAGACGGAGTTGCAATGGGATACGGCGTCCTTACGAATCACAAACCACGCGCAAGCCCAGCAGTGGGTCTCCAAACCCTACCGCAAAGGCTGGGAACCGGCTTGGGAATGAAATGCATTTGAGTCCATCTCCGTGAACCCAACCAATTCACACACACGCCGCACCTTTATCCAGACGGCTACCGCCGCGTCCGCTGCGGTGGCTTCAACTCGCGTAATCGCGACTGAGTCCAAAACCGCTTCCAAAATATCGCGCACCATCGAAACGGACGTTCTTGTTTGCGGTGGCGGTTGCGCAGGAAGTGCGGCTGCACTCGCGGCGGCACGATCTGGCGCGAAGACCTTGCTCGTGGAGAAGGCACCCTTTGCTGGGGGCATCATTACCAGCGTGGGGTTGCCGTACTTTGATGGCATCGCTCACATCACCACCAAGCGGATCGTCGTGCGAGGCGTTGCTCTGGAAATGCTCTCCAAATCCGGCGTGTGTGCTCCTGATGCTCAGACGGTGACGAAGCACAATCCGACGATCCCTAACACCTTCGAGTTCAAGTTGCTGCTGGACCGCCTCTTCCAAGAGCAGAAGGACAACCTCCGCGTTCTCTTCAATAGTTTCATTTGCGATGCTCATAGCGTCGGTGACCGCATCGAAAGCGTCACCATCGCCAACAAAGACGGCCTCGTGACCGTGAAGCCCAAAGTCGTCATCGATTGCTCAGGCGATGCTGATGTGGCCGCATGGGCTGGTGCGCCCTTTGAACAAAACAAGGAAGTGCAGCCGCTCACATTGCACTTTCGCATCAATAACGTGGCGGCTGATGGCACGGTCAGTGCCGCTTGCAGGGCATCGTTGAAGGCAGCGCAAGAGCGCGGCGAGCTGCCCTATTACTATGGCCCAGGTGTGATGTTCCTCTTTGGCAAAAACGAGATCTACGTCCACGGCGTGCGTGTGCCCGCTGATCCCACCAACGCCGCTGATCTCTCGCGTGCGGAGATGCAAGGCCGCGCCGATGCTCACGCGATGTTCCGGGCTTGGAAGCAAGACGTGCCTGCCTTCAAGGACTCCTACTTCATGGAAGCGTATCCGTGGATCGGTGTACGTGAGTCACGCCGCATCCTCGGCCAGCATGTTCTCAGTGAAGAGGACCTCATGAAGTCCCGCCGCTTCGATGACGCCATCGCAACCGGCTGCTGGTATCTCGATCTGCATCCGAACAAAACCGTCATCGGCAGTGCGAACGACTTTGATCCCAAGAAAGTCCAACCTGAGCCTTATGATATTCCGTATCGCTCGCTCGTGCCGCAGAAGGTGAGCAATCTCCTCGTCGCTGGCCGTTGCCACAGCGCCACTCGAGGCGCTCATGCCTCTACGCGAGTCACCGTTACCGCCATGGCCATGGGCGAGGCCGCCGGTGTCGGCGCAGCAATGAGCGTGATGTCCCGCGTGGAAGTCGCGGCCTTGAATGGCGTGGATGTCAGGGAACAACTCTCGAAGCAGAACGCCGGACCGTTCACCGATGCCTGAACGCTGGCAGATGATTCAACAACATGGCACCGAATGGCCTGCAGGACTGGAACGAGATCTGCAGTGTATCTCCGAGACGTTGTCCGAACTCTCAACCCTCAAACCTAATCCCTAATCCCTCCTATGTCAGACGACGTGAAAGCGATCGAGGCCAGCAACAGGCTACTGAGTCTTGCTTCCCCAGAGATCGCCCTATCCTCGATGCGTTTTTTCAAAACCGGACCGGGACAATATGGCCATGGCGACACGTTCATCGGCGTTCGCGTTCCAATGCTTCGCAAAGTCGCTCGCGAATTCCGTGAAATGCCGATCAATCAAGTCGAGATTCTGCTTCACTCCCCGATTCACGAGGAGCGGATGCTGGCATTGCTCGTTCTCGTCCAGGGAGTTGCCAAATGCCACGACGATCATCGGCAGGTAGTGTTCGACCTTTACCTGCGCAACACACAGCACATCAACAATTGGGATCTCGTGGACACATCGGCGCCGGCCATCGTTGGTGGGTATCTCAAAGACAAACCTCGCAAGGTCTTGGTTCAATTGACAAAATCCAAGAGTCTTTGGGAGCGTCGAATCGCTATCGTGGCAACCCAACATTTCATTCGACTGGGTGAATTCGACGATACTCTGGATCTCAGTCGCCTTTTGCTATCGGACCAGGAAGACTTGATCCACAAAGCAAGTGGCTGGATGCTGCGCGAGGTTGGGGAACGCGATAAAAACAAGCTAATCGAGTTCTTGGACAAACATGCTAAAATGATGCCGCGAACTATGCTTCGATACGCCATCGAGCATTTCCCGCCAGAAATACATCGGACATACTTAGCGAAATAAGCTAACCAATCCACGGTGGTCCATGGGTTTGGTGCCGCGAACGTCGCGTCGCCTTGCAGGCTTTTAAAACCTTTACTTTCATTAGGTGTCTACCGAATAAAACCGCGAACTTTTTGAAAATGGCTCTCTCTTTAGTAGCATGGACTCCGAAACAACAATTCGTACTTCAGAACACTCGTGGCACGTGAATTCACGCGACGCTGGCTGGCGATTTCTAGAGGAAGATCGCCTGGACGAAGCCCAGGAGTACTTCTTAAATGAGTATTCCATCCACTCTCAAAACGCCATGGTATTAGCCGGCCTCGCAAGTGTCTCGGCCGCACAAAAAGACTACGTCAGCGCGGTCGGATATGCCACTCGAGCCCTTCATCGATCCGCAACTGACACAGCGCTGCGTTCATGCGTGAATTGATGCGCCGAATCACTCAGTTTCACTTGTCCGCGACGGAGTCCAACCGAGTGAGCTTGGACTCCATTGAATGCGCATTGGATGAAATGTTATTTCAAGGGGGACAAATCAATCGGAGTATTCTAGGCTCAGCGACGCACCCTGCGTAGAGTAAAACGATTGCCCCAATCGTGTATTGGGCTGCTTATTCCGCGATTCGCAGGATTTGGTTGCGAATGCGGTGTGGCATAGAATATCGTGGGTTTCCGGCGTCGTCGCTGCCAGCGTCGGGAGCTACTTTTAGGAATCGCAATCCGAATCGGTTTTCAAGTTTGGCCATGATGGCTTTGAGCGATCGCATCTTGTTCGGTTGGAAATCCAACTGCTTGTCGAATTCGCCGAGCGATTTCGCAACGTCCCCTTGCTTGGCGATGGCGACCAAATGGCGCCATACACCGCGGTGCTTCATGCGTTCCAGTTTTGCTCGCAATGGGAGTTCGCGGGTCGCTTCGCCAACCACAGGCTCAACCGCTGCTGGGATTGGATCGATGGCTGTCCCGGCAGCATCTTGTTCGATGACCGGTGCCCCTGCCAATCCATGACCTCGATTCCCGCGCAGGCGACCTACACCACAAGCACGCGCTTTGCCAGCTTGTCCGTTTCGGCCAATACTAGCTTTGATCACAACTCGCAGTTGTTCGATCGCCTTCTTGCAATCTGCGGAATTATCTAAATCCACCATCAAGAACGTCATTTGTCATTTGCCTTCATTAAGCACTACCGTTGCGTCGCAGAGTGAGTCTCACCAGCAAATAGATGCCAAGCAGCACCTACGCAAACCGTACGCATTGCTTAAATCTTACGCAGCCCTGAGAATCGGTCAATGTCCTGGCGACCACAAATCACATGAAACGGACTGGACGCTGCCAGCGAAACATCCACGGGTTTCTACCAGAGATAGGGAGTTCGGCGTTACCACAGGACGCGACTCGCGAGCTGAAAACCAAGAAAACCACGCAAGGTCCCCGACCGAGGTACATGTCCCAAGCCGCGAACCCGTTTCTAGAGAATCTGGCAACTCACGCAGCGAATTGCCCAAAAGTCGTTCCGCAAAAGGGTAATGGACAGTTGGGCGACAGTTGGAACCGGTCCAAGAGTGAGATTGTAGTTGAACCGTAATTGAGCAAACCTGCGATCTTTCGATGCTGGTCCTGATCCTTCAGTCTGGCCCAAGATGCCGCAACCCAAGTTCCTAGTTGTGACAAAGCGCTAGTTCGCCTTTTCAAATTCGATGAGGTAGTTCTCCTTCAAGATGCCCGACAGTTCGCGGACTTTTCTGAAACCACAGGATAGGATTTCTTGTTCAAACACTTCTTGTCCGGCCCGAACGTGCTTCATAGTCCAATCGGTACTCTCACCTTCAATGCGTTTGAAATCGATAACGTAGACTCGACCGTTGGGCTTGAGCGCCGCGTGAAGTGAGCTCATGGTCTTGAGAGGATACTCAAAATGATGATACGTATCGCAGACGAAAGCGATATCGATCGATGCGCGTGGAAGTTTGGTGTCGTCCGCCGTACAAAGAAGCGTTTGAACGTTGTTGCGACCGGTTTCTCGATTGGTGACTGCGACGTGGTCCAGAAATTTCTGGGCAATGTCGACCGCAATCACATGCCCGTCCCGACCAACCGCATCGGAGAACATACGAGTAAAGAGACCGGTTCCGGAGCCAATATCCGCGACGGTGGATGATTTCGGAATCTTGCATGCTTCCAAAATTTCGTTGCGTTTAGCGAAGACCTCGCGGCTTTCGATCTCAAACTTCTCAAGATACTCTTTGATGTTGGGATCACGAAACGAATCATTGATGCCTGGCCGTACACTTTTGTCCTGCGCAACAACCATGGGACCGATATCGACACAACCAAGAATCGCAATCAGGGCTAGAGTTCTGTTCATTTCTTCTCCGTATTGAGTTCGACTGTTTTGAGTTCGACAGTATTGAGTTCGACCGAGGAAAGGTCAACCAGGCGAATCGCCTTACCGAGTATTGTATCGGCGGCGCGACCAAGATGCTCGGCGTTTGGACTGGTTCGCGAATTGAACAACGCGACGATGTCGCAACCATGATGCAATCGAATTAATATCGTTGCGGTACCTGCCAGTGAGCCCGTGTGCCAATGGTTGATCTCTCCATTTCTCAATTCTCGGTTTTGCCATCCTAGCGAATAGTAAACTTCTTTAGGCTTTCCCGCCTCGTCATATCCAGCTAACCCTGACGGCCGCCGGTGCATGTGCTCAATACTTTCGGGAGAAAGCAGAGGACTGTTCGGACTACGGATCGCAATCGCAAATCGAGCCAAATCGTTGGCCGAAGCGATCCAACCTCCGTGGGAATCCATCGCTTCCAGATTCCAGCCTCCGTAGGGCCAGGGAACTTCCTCGCCCAAGTCGGATTGAAACACCGACTTGCCCGTGCCGGGATGGTAGTAGCGGACTTCATTGGCAGCTCTGCCAGCGAGTCGCGATGCTCCGATCCGCATGGAGTGAACTCCAATGGGCTTCAATATTCTTTCTTGTACGTATTTTTCATAGCTGAGCCCTGACAATTTTTCGATCACTCGACCTAGCAGACAATAACCAAAATTGGAGTACGCGTAACGTTCGCCAGGTTCGAAATCTAGTTTTTGCTTGAGCATGGCCAAAATGACTTGCTGTGGGCCGGCGGGCGGAGGGACGTTGTTTTGTTCGGCAAAACGAACCGATTGAAACATCGCGTCGAACGATTTGTCACGGTCCCATCCACCGCGGTGCTGTAACAAGTGCTCGATGGTGATTTGACGAAACCTTGGATCAAAAGAGTCGCCAGCGTTTTGAATCTGGGTTTCGTAGTCGAGTACAGATAGAACCGGAGCGTCAAGCTTCAGCTTCCCGAGTTCTACAAGTTGCATGATAGCGACTGCGGTGATGGGTTTGGAAATGCTGGCAATGCGAAACAAACTATCAGGCTGAACCGGATCTCGCTTGCCAAGATCGCTAAAGCCGAAGCCACGCGAATAGAGAATGCGATCATTCTTCGTGACCGCGATGGATGCTCCCGGTATGCGATGTTCATCAATGAACTCACGCACCGCTTTCTCGAATGCATGGAACGCCAGAACCTCGTCACCCGTTGCAATTCCAGAGTGTGTATGCTCACGACCGTATCCAGGACCTCGCAAGACACGACCAGGTCGTTTGTCGGTGTACTTGCCGTCGTCCAAAACAACCGTCCCGTTCACAAACACAAAGCGCACCCCTTGAGACTTAGTTTTTGGGGCGGTGAACGTCGCCAGATCCGCCATCTGATGCAAGTCGAACAACACGAGATCGGCAGCTAGTCCTTCGGCAATCTTGCCTCGGTCGTAAGCGAAGATCTCGTTGGCGGCAACGGCACTCGCTTGGGAGATCAGTTGTTCCAAAGTGATGACTCCCAATTCGCGAACATACCGCGATATCAACTTCGGAAAGGAACCGTAGGCTCGCGGGTGCGACGCGGACAAACTGCCATTGTCGGGGCCGACGTCGGTACAAAAGGAAATGAAGTCTTGTTGTAGGGCGAGCACTTTATTGGCCTCGGACATGCTCTGAGGCAACGCAAAAGCGCTGGCGCGAACGAGCGATGCGAACGTTTCCCAAGGGTCCTCCTTATGAATCTCGGCGATCTTCGCAATGGATTGGCCCAACTGCTCGGTGTAACGGCGCTCGCTCGTTTGGCCAATAATGACCCGTCCCCAATCCCGATTGACGTTGCGATACCAGTTCTCCCAACCGTCCGAACTTTCCATTTCTTGTCGGACCTCTTTTCGGAAATCAGGGTCATTCCATTTGCGAAGAAAGGCTTCACGTCCCGCCGCAAAGTGTCTTGGGTGGACAAAGGCGCTGA
>JBEBHM010000683.1:0-4731 GCA_040080875.1 Pirellula sp. | reverse complement strand
TCCTGTGGCTCAGGGATCATTAACAAGATCCACTACGTCCAACCCCAAATTTTAATCTGGACAGAGCACTAGCTGAGTATCCTCATCGTTTCGCCGTCGCATTCGTGTGCGATTCACTGCGGCATACTGATTGCATAGTTCTCAAGCTTTTCAACAATGTCGAAGGCGAGCTCAACGACTTCCGGATTGCAATCGTGTTTGCACTCGTCCAAGGCGGGCAAGATCCAGGCTACCGATTGCGAGTCCAATCCCAGCGATTGTTGGTTTTACAACGATTCCTTCAATTGGGATAAGACGCCGAGTCGCGGTTCAGAATCTCCTGAATTCAATGAACCTAGCACCTGCATTGGCATTGTTGCGACAAAGACGATTGCCACTGAAGCGATCGAATAAAGAATCCAAACCGCAATTGCGATGACTCCGCAGCAAAGGCAAACACCGGCAAAAAATCCAATCAATATCGATCGCTGAATCAAGCTATTCGGTGTCATCTATTTTCCCAACCATCGAACGAAACGCAATCGGGCCACGCCACTTACTAAGTGAACTGACTGTGGGAAACAGTTCGGTTGCCGTTCCCAGCCGCAGTGCTGGGAACGGTGGAATTGCTGCGAAGGGCTTGTTACCAAGCCGAACCCTTGGGAATGTCCCAGCCCTTTTCCGAACCTTCCGTCTTGGTGTCTCCGTCAAACTGAACATGCTTCAGTTTGATCTTCTCAAAGTTGATCGAAAAATTTTCCGTCGAATTCGAGTCATTGCCACCAAAAGTGAAATTCTCGATGATCGGTTCCGCAAGCGTTACCTTGAGGTAGACCTGATTGGTCTTCTCGCCGCCTGTTTGCACGAAATGGATGTAGCCTTCGTCCAGGCTCTTGCCGCAGATGCTCTGCATGAAGAGTTCGACCGAGGCGATATCCACCGGCTTGGAACACATGATGCTCGAGAACGACGGAGCGCCTGTCTCGCGTTTCTTGCCAATCGCACCCGCCTCAATCGGTCGAGCGCAACCGAATGAAACGGAATCGAGCTTGATCCAATCCGTGTGATCGACGACGTCCGACTCACCTTTTATTTTCGTCTTAAAGCTTAGTAGTATCATATTTGTGTCCTAGTTTGAATTTGGTTGTCGAGATAAATTACACCGTGAGACTACTCACGGCGTTATACCTTGGCCGATGGCAGTTTGCTGACCAGTCGGAGGGATACAGTTAGACCTTCAAGTTGATAGTGAGGTCTCAAAAAAAACTTTGAGTTGTAGTAGCCTGGATTCCCTTCGACGGCTTCCACGACAACTTCGGCGGCTGCCAAAGGCCGTCTGGATTTGTCGAGCTCTGTGGCGGTTGCGGGATTGGATTCCACGTAGCGGCTGATCCAACCGTTCAACCAAGCTTGCATATCCGATTGTTCTTTGAACGACCCAACCTTGTCCCGCACAATGCACTTGAGGTAGTGTGCAAACCGGCAGGTTGCGAAGAGATATGGCAAGCGGCTGGCCAACTGTGCGTTGGAAGTCGCATCGGCATCATCAAACTCGAACGGCTTGTTCAGGGATTGAGCTCCGATAAAGGCCGCGAAGTCGCTGTTCTTTCGGAATACGAGCGGCATAAACCCATTCTTGGCCAATTCCGCCTCACGTCGATCGCTGATCGAAATCTCTGTTGGGCACTTGATGTCTACCCCGCCGTCATCGGTTGGGAACGTGTACACGGGCAAGTTCTCGACAGATCCGCCCGACTCGATTCCGCGAATGCGGGAACACCATCCGTACAGCTTGTACGAACGATTGATGTTCCGTCCCATGGCGAATGCGCTGTTAGCCCAAACAAACTTAGTGTGGTCCGAGCCTGCGGTCTCTTCTTCGAACGCAAACTTTTCGACAGGGTTGGTCGTTGCACCGTAAGGCAATCGAGCTAGGAATCTGGGCAGCGCGAGTCCAATGTACCGCGAGTCTTCATCGCTGCGCAGCGATTGCCAGCTTGCATATTCACCGTTGGTAAAGATCTTGGTTAGATCGCGAGGATTGCTCAGTTCCTGCCAAGATCCCATTTGCATGAGAGTTGGGCTTGCTCCCGATATAAATGGAGTATGGCTGGCGGCGGAGATCTTTCCCATTTCTCGAAGGATCTCGACGTCGACGGGCGTGTGGTCAAAATAGAAATCTCCGACCAAGCAACCGTACGGCTCGCCACCGAATTGACCGTATTCTTCTTCGTAGAGTTTCTTGAAAATAGGACTTTGATCCCAATTGGTTCCTTTGAACTTCTTCAACGTCTTATGAAGTTCCGCTTTGGTGATGTTGAGGACGCGAATCTTCATCATCTCGTCCGTCTCGGTGTTGTTGACGAGATAGTGGAAGCCTCGCCACGCACCCTCGAGTTCACGAAACTCATCATGGTGAATGATCTCGTTGATCTGTTCCGAAAGCTTGCGATCGATGGCTGCGATCAAGGACTCGATGGTCCGCATCGAATCGTCGTTGTGGGTGATCGACTCGGCCAGCAATTGCTCAGCCATGGTCTGGACTGCGTTTTCGACAGCTACTTTGGACGTATCGCTCTTGGGTTGAAATTCTTGCCGCAAGAGATTTGAGAATTCGTCGGACGTGAGTCCGCTCAGGACGATGTTTCCAACCGCCCCGGTTTGATTTGCAACAGTGCTCATAGTGTGTTCCATGGGTTAATGAATGTTCGGTTGGTTTAAGTCTTAATTCTTAGATGCAGGTGAATTTGCAGGTGTGCTCTTAGGTTTGGAGGCGAGCGTCTTGAGAAGTTCGGGGTCTTTCATAATCTGCCCGACAAGATCTTCGGCTCCCGTTTTTCCATCCATGTATGTCAGCAGGTTTGCCAACTGGGTGCGGGCCTCCAAGAGCTTGCGAAGCGGCTCGACTTTTTCAGCAATCCGATCTGGCGCAAAGTCATCCATGCTTTCAAAGGTCATGTCGATGGCCAAGTTGCCTTCTCCTGTGAGAGTGTTCTTGGCACTGAAACTGACTCTCGGCTTCATCGACTTCAGGCGATCATTAAAATTGTCGACATCGACCTGCAAGAACTCGCGTTCTGCCACTGGCGCCAAAGGTTCGCTTGGTTTGCCGGACAAGTCGCTCATCACGCCCATGACGAAGGGGAGCTGGACCGTCTTTTCGGCACCGTACAATTCGACGTCGTATTCGATTTGGACACGAGGAGGACGGTTCCTCGCAATAAACTTCTGACTGCTTTCTGACACGTGATCACCTATATCTCAAAATGGGATTGCGGAATAATTGTTCGACAGTTTGGCAATCCGTTGCTTTGGTTTAGGCGAAATCAATCCACGCGATTCCGTCATCTCCTGACGCTACCTGTCGAGCCTTTCAGCACTGACAAGGTGTTGCAGCAGTTGGTGTCCTTCGTTGGGCGCAAGTTCGCGAAGGATCTCGACAAAGTTCATCGGAATCAATCGCTTGGCTCGCTGGAGAAGAAGAGGTACCGGACTAGCCGGCTCATTGATTTCGAAATAGGTACAGATGTTGTCGATTGCGATGATCGCCTCAGACCGCGAGCTGATGTTGGAGTGCGATTGGGTTGTCGCGAGCTCCGGTTGAGTCGTTGGGGGCGGTCTGGAATCGACAATCGCGACCTGTTCTTTGGTTGTTTTGATGGCGGATTCACTAACAGAAATGCTTGGTTCTATGTCTGAGGTGGCCGCTTGTAGTTGGTTGTTTTCGGGCGCCACGGAATGCGATGCAAATATCTTTTCCACTCGCCCAAGTGTCTCCATCAAACGAAGTCCGGACCAACGCGTGGATCCAATGTTGCGAATCAGGAAGTCATTGAGTCGGCAGAATGCTTTCTGGCTTCGCCTTATGTTCTCGCGACCATAGAGCAACTCTGCTTTCTCCGACTCCCTGAAAACCACTTCGGCTTCGATCGGGTTGAGTTTGGTCGGTGCAGAATTTCCAGACGGAAAGTAAATGCTGTTGTAATCTCGCAATGAAATGCTGCCGAGTGTACGGTGTTGCACCAATGGGATGTCGAATATGCTGCGAATCAGCAAGTCGTCAGAAATCAGATGCGACAAACAGCCTAGTCTAGCCGTCGGATCTAGCTCATCCTCGGGATCCAATTGCGGATAAATGGTTTCCCAAAGGTGTTCGGTCCAGTCTGCCACGAGTTCTAATCCTGCAGCCAAACCAGCCCAGTGATGTATTCTAGTTAGGGCATCCACTATCAATACACCAACTCGCAGATCGCGTGTATGTTGTGCAACGCTCAAACCACGCTCAAGAAGTTCGTTCCAATCCGGTTTTCGAGCCGGTACAATGGTCGAGCCATACTGAATCTCAGGTCGTTGCTCGCTCAGACGCATCAATTCAAGAAATGCGTTGTCGTACTCCAAATTTGTGCCCGAAGGGTTTATTCCCTCGCAAGGCAAATGAAGCTTTTGCAATAACAGCCAATCCATGGTGCCACTCGACATTCCACTCCAACGAAACTTCAGGTTTCGAACAACGTTGGTTTGGTATCGAGTGAAACGCTAGCTATCAACCACAGAATTCGAGAACCGCCGGGTCGTAGGGGTTACTCCATCGCTTCTAAAGCATTAAATACTGGGCTGGGCGTAGTGGATCTTGTTAAAAATCCCGATGCTTCAGGATCTTTGACAAGATCCACTACACAAAAAAGGCGTAAAGACGTAGTAGGTAAAATCTGCAGAGTATCACGAACGACTGATTGATTGCCCCGGACACGA
>JBEBHM010000682.1:0-4734 GCA_040080875.1 Pirellula sp. | reverse complement strand
TACGGATCTCTTCATCGTTGGCAATCGAGCACTCGCAACAACCTACGGTATCACGTTCTTTGCAGGCAATGTCATCTCGCAATTCGGAGATGTGCTTTCGCTCGATCTCACCAACCCCGCCGCCGTTACCGTGTCGGATGAACTCTTCGGCAATGCGACCGACAACTTTAATCAGAACGGTGGAGAAGTCGTTGACGCAAATACACTCTATGTAGCAAGTACCACGTCGACGGGAGGGCTTCAGAACACACAGATAGGTAATGGCATTGTTCGGGTCATCGACTATTCCAATCCGGCCAACCTTGCTCCGATCCGTGAAGTGACCATCCCCGGCACGGTGCAAGTATTGGAAATCGCAGTCGAGGGGAACCGAGCTCTAGTCGTCGGCAGTACGGGCGGTTGGAAATCTCCGTTTCTTGGGGTGGCAGATGCACAATTGACCGGTCGCATGACGCTAACATTGCTCGACATTACCGACCATCGCAACCCAGTTATATTGGGTACTACATTGGTCACAGAGAGTCTGAATCGCCCGATCGATACGGCCGACGGCGGGGCAAAACTATCCACGCTCGCGCTCGGTAATGGCCGATTCGCCATCAGCCGCGGCTACGTGGACGGCAGACCTGTCTTGCTGCTCGCCGACATCAATGGCGACGACATTGTTGTTGCGTCGATTGACGTACCGTCGCTCGTCAATGAAATGTCCGTCGCGAATAACACACTTTACACTACAAGCCAATCCGGACTACTCATCTACGATGTCGGTGCCATCGAGGGTACAACGTCCACGGTAACCGTTCGCGTGCCGAACTCCAATACGTTTGGCAAGGTGAACCGCGTGAGTGCGAACTCGTTCAACATTCCTCCCGATCAAATCATCCCAGATACTGGATTTAACAGGCTCGTCTGGAATCGACCGTTCGCCTACGGCACGACTTCGTCCACGCTAACTTGGCAAACCGAAATTACCGGTCTCGTGCCAGGTGAATCGCGAGATGTGACGACCGGGACCGACGTTGCATTCATTCACGCTGGCCCGCCCGGAGCGTTTACATTGCCAGCCACTTCCGTCGTTGGCCGAAATGCTGTTTCCATCAGTCCAGCATCTCAAACCGTCGCTCCAGGCGCGCCAGCTTCCTACACAGTTACTTTGACGAATCCGACCAACCGTTTTCTCAGTTTCACACTTTCGACATCGGGCGTCCCGACAACTTGGGTCGATTTGCCTCGCAATGTTTTCGTTGATGCAAACAGCACAACGACCATAACACTGAGAATTACGGCCCCGCCGACAACACCGAACGGCTCGTCGGATTTCGTAGTCTTTGCGGCTGCGAACGGTGCAGTCCAGGGAACGGCTCAGGGGACACTAGTGCTCGACGGCATACCGATACCGCCGACACAACCTGATAGCGCCGCACATGGTATTGTTGCGAGCATCACACCCACAACGGTACTCGCCGGTCAAGGAACCGGGGCAACCTATGTGGTCAGACTGACGAACACCGGAAGTGAAACCGAGACCTTTGCGATCACAAGTGTTTTGCCGGTCGGTGTCACTGGGGCTTTTGAATCGACCGAAGTGACGATCCCTCCAGGAACGAGCAATTATCGCGAGATCACGCTAGTACTCACGCCGGCCGTCGGAACTCCAACCGGTCAATATCCCTTTAGTGTCATAGCGACTTCGACGAGCTCAAGTGCGACGAACTCCGCTACCGGTGAATTACAGGTCGTTGCCAACGGCGTGAGTGTGGAGCTAAACGCTTCCACGGGAAACCCTGGCGACACGTTCCAGATAACGATCACCAACACGGGAACCGTGGCGGATACGTTTGACCTTAAGACCGCGGGACCGGCAGGAGTCACTGCCACGCTCAGTTCGAGCCAGTTGACACTGGCGCCGAATCAGTCGCAGGTCGTGACCGTCACTACGAATGACGTGGACTTCGTCGTTCCAGGTTTGTTCAACTTGACGGTGTTCGCCCGATCGCAGAGTATTCGCGCCATCGTCGACAGCGACAGCGTCGAGCTAGATATTCAAGCGACGAAAGGACTTGCCTCGCGTTTCGACCCAGCAGCGAAAGAACTCTCCATTCCCGGACCAACTAGCTTCCTGCTCTTCGTGGATAACATCGGCAATACGGAGGATTCTTATACAGCAACCATCAGCGCAACCAACGGCCCAGTCATAGCCAGCCTTATCGGCTTGAATGGCCAGCCCACTCAAACGATTCCCATCTTCCGCTTGCCCGGACTGACTTCGGGCACAGTTCTGGTGAATGCCGCGTTGACAAACGCGGGACAAGGCACAGTCCGCGTTCAAATTCGCTCGCTCACGGATGGTACAATTGTGTCCGAATCTACTGCAACCTTAACCGCGTTAGCCGCAACAGTATCCATCTCGGCCCTAAGCGCCAACAAAGCAGAGGGAGATTCGGGCACTACGACATTTACCTTCGATGTCACACGAGCCAGCAATGTTTCCGGAGCGACAACGGTGGACTTTGCGGTCATTGGCAGCGGCAGTGATCCGGCCAACTCTTCAGACTTCGTCGGCACACTCCCTAGCGGCCAAGTCACTTTTGCTCCCAACGAGACCATCAAGACGATTAGCATCAACGTCAGTGGTGACACTAGCGTCGAGGCAGACGAGGGCTTCACTGTCACGCTCTCAAACCCGTCCGGCGGTGCGACCATCAACGTCGCATCTGCGGTTGGCAATATCCGCAATGACGATGTCAACAACCCGCCTGTTGCGGTTGCAGACGTTGCGTTATCCGTTGAGGCCGGTGGCCTTAACAATGGGACCGCCGGTATGAACCCAACTGGCAACGTGTTAAACAACGATATGGACATCGATCTGACCGATACCAAGTCGGTCGTAGGTGTGGCAGCCGGCAGTCCTAGCTCAGCTTTTGCAAACGTCGGCACCAACGTGAATGGAAACTACGGTGTGATCAATATCAACACGAGTGGAGACTTTGCCTATACGCTTGACAATGAGAATGCGGTCGTCCAAGACTTGCGGAACAGCGAGGATTCATTGGTCGACATTTTTACGTATACGATTCAAGATGCAGCAGGTTTGACGAGTACAGCTCAAGTCACAATCACCATTACCGGCGACAACGATACTGCCACGATTAGTGGCACGACCACCGGATCGGTTGCCGAAGACGACGTGATCAACCATACCGGCGGGACGTTGACCGTCGCTGATCCGGATGCTGGTCAAGCTTCGTTCCAGATGCCTTCGAGTCTGAATGGGATCTATGGGGATTTTGAATTCGATGTTTCAACTGGCGGATGGACTTACATTCTGGACAACAGCCGACCCGCAACCAATGCGTTGATCGCGGGCCAAATGGTTACCGACTCACTTTCCGTTCAGTCTTTGGATGGTTCAGCAAGTCGCTCGATCGTGATTACGATTACGGGTGCGGACGAAAATTCTGCCGGCTAGGCAATTCACGTACTCAATGCGACGGCATGCAGTTCACTGTCTATGTCCGGCAACGCCTCGATGACGATTCAAGGTTCGGTTCAAGTGAATTCAAGCTGTTCTTCTAACGCAGTCACGGTGGGCGGCAATGCGAGGATCTCGGCAAGTCAAGTCCGAGTATTCGGCGGGGTTCGCATGACTGGCAATGCTCAGATTTCGCCAACGCCACTGACGGGCGCTCCGTCCGTAATTGACCCGTATGCGGCGTTGGACGTTCCGGCTGGCGTCGCAGCGACGAGTCAGATCGTCGTCAGTGGAAACACAAATCTTACCGTACTTCCGGGCAGTTACACAAAGATCACAGCATCTGGAAACGCTACACTCACCTTTCAGCCAGGGGTTTACATTATTGATGGCGGTGGTTTCAGTATCAGTGGAAATGCGAGTGTCTTTGGAAATGGAGTTCTCTTTTACAATGCTGGCAGCAACTACCCTAACCCAGGAGGTAGTTTCGGAAGCATCGCTATAAGCGGTAATGGTACGTACGATCTCACAGCGCCAACCAGTGGGATGTATTCCGGTATGACATTCTTCCAAGCTCGCGACAACACGCAACAGGTCTCCGTCAGCGGAAACGCCTCGGGAATGAATGGTCTCTTGTACGCGCCGCAGGCGCAATTGGTTCTAAGCGGCAATGGCCAGTTGCAGATGTCGCTGGTGGTAGATCGCTTGAGCATGACCGGCAGGGCGGCTATGACCGTAGGGGAATTTGGCTCGGACATCCACTTTGCGATGAGCCCCAGCCCTGGCCAAGTGAGTACGGGCTCATTGCAAATTGCGAGTTTGGACGCACAATTATTGACCAGCATTGGGCAGTTGGCTCGCAGACGCGACGCGATCGCAACGAACACCGCCGAATTTGGCACGCTCGAAGTTTATTCCATCCCTTTGTTGGGATCCATCAAGCCTAGAACCGTGTTAGATGACAACAATTCGGTGGCCCAACAAAATGGCAGATTCCGCGCGGATTTGATCTTCGCTGAATTAGGTAGCGATTCCGTTGAAAATGTCTTCAACGATCCCAACGGAGAAATTGGTTTGGAAATAGATTTTTGCCAATTGACAGCTAAGCAATAAGCTGGGAGTTGTCCCAGCGATACCGGCCGATGCCCCAATTTTTCCCGATATTCTTCTTAAGCAATTGGGACAATTGCTCAACGCTAAATTCATTCAAAATGGCCGCTCGGGGAGTCGAACCCCGACGCCTCTCGGCACAAGATCCTAAG
>JBEBHM010000681.1:0-4736 GCA_040080875.1 Pirellula sp. | reverse complement strand
CACGAGGACCGCCGATCGAAGCATCAATGATGCGTTTCAGGTCGTCGGAATCGACGACCTCCACTTCGATAAGACGTTGCGCGAGGGCTTCCAAGGCCGGCCGACGTTCGGTCAGGATCGTGCGAGCTCGTTGGATCGCTTCATCGATCAAACGCTTGACTTCTTGATCGATTTCGCGGGCGGTCTGTTCCGCATACTCGCTTCCATACCGCTCACCGACTGCTCCGGCTAGGAACGGCGATCGGGCGCTATCCCGATAGTTCACTCGTCCCATGCGACTCATGCCGTATTCCATGACCATCGCACGCGCAATATGGGTAGCGCGTTCGAGATCGTTTTGCGCACCAGTGCTGATGTCTCTAAAGACGATTTCTTCCGTGATCGTTCCGGCCATCAGGACTTGCATTTGAGCTTCCAACTCAGGTTGAGTCATGAGGTAGCGATCACCTTCGGGCCGTTGCATCGTATACCCAAGCGCGGCGATCCCGCGAGGAATGATAGAGACTTTGTGAACGGGATCGGTATTGGGAAGCGAAAACGCGACCAAGGCGTGGCCCGCTTCGTGGTATGCGACTCGACGTTTTTCGTCTTCGCTCATGATTCGCTTCTTTTTCTCAAGCCCAGCCGTAACCCGTTCCACTCCATCGTTAAATTCTTCTTGTCCGACGAAACTCTTCCCTTTGCGCGCCGCCAAGAGCGCTGCTTCGTTCACTAAGTTCGCAAGGTCAGCGCCGACGAAACCGGGCGTGATAGCAGCGACCTGTTTGAGGATGACATTGTCAGAGAGTTTGACGTTCTTGACGTGGACTTTGAGGATTTCTTCACGACCTTGTTTGTCAGGTCGATCGACGAGAACATTCCGATCGAATCGGCCTGCCCTTAGCAACGCGGGGTCAAGTGTTTCGGGTCGGTTCGTAGCCGCCATCACGATCACACCTGCGTTTGCGTCGAAACCATCCATTTCCACCAAGAGAGCATTCAGCGTTTGCTCGCGTTCGTCGTGCGAACCGGGGATGTTTCCAGCGCGGCTTTTTCCTAAGGCATCGAGTTCATCGATGAAGATGATGCTTGGTGCTTTTGCGGTAGCTTGTTGAAACATATCGCGAACACGAGCGGCACCGACACCGACAAACATCTCGACGAAATCGGAACCTGAAAGCGAGTAGAACGGCACACCGGCTTCGCCCGCAATCGCCTTGGCCAAGAGCGTCTTGCCAGTTCCTGGAGGCCCGACCAGCAAAACACCGCGTGGAATTCGGCCACCCAGCTTTTGGTACTTTTCGGGATGTCGCAAGAAGTCTACGATTTCTCGCACTTCTTCAACCGCTTCATCGATCCCAGCAACATCATTGAAAGTGATCCCTACTTCCTGTTGAGCGTAGAGTTTCCCCCGCGATCGCCCAAATTGCATTGGAGAGCCAATTCCACCGATTCGTCGTATGAGAAACAGACAGGCGGCAACCAGCAATAGAAACGGCCCAAAAAACCACAGGATCTGGGTCAACATACTCGGGCCAGGTTTGAATTCCCATGTGACATGCGCTTGGTCAAGTTTTTCGCGAAGCTGTGTCGTGATGTCGTTCGAATTGTCCTTCGTGGTCTCGAATTTTACTTTAGTGCGAAGTGGACTTGGTTTTTCATCAACGAATGTCTGAACATCCACCAGGCCCGTGATCGTCGTATCGTCGACGCGTACTTCGCGAAGATTACTGATTTCCGATCGAGTATTTGGGGAAACGACGCTATGTACCGTGATCTTTCCCGAATACGAAGGCTCGAGTTCGGTAGGCTTGTCTCGGAGATAACGGGTGTTTTCGATCAACTGGATCAAGTCGGGATATCGAATGATTTGAAACGTAAAATTCGAATTGACGGCGACTAATCCGAAGATCAGTATCGTTGCCAACAAGGCATACATGAGCCAGTTGTTTCCCGCCGACGAGGAGTTGTTTGGAGAACTTTTTTTGTCAGGTTTTGTTGGTTCAGGCATGCGATTGGAGCCATTGCTGGCAATCGAGAAGGATGGGCAAACTCCTTCGTTTGCCTCGGTTTGGTTATTATGCGCTGATGACGAAGCTTGGGCAGGGTTTGCCGTTGAGGTTTTTCAAGGATGTTCCTAAAATCCGGCATCTAAGTGTAGAGGCTAGAACGTTTTGCGACGGATGCAACGACTCTGCAGGTTGTACCTCCCAGGGATGGACTCCTTTAGGAGATGAATTCGTTGAGCCAAATTCGGAACGTTGCCATACTTGGCTCGACAGGCAGCATCGGGCGAGCCGCCCTGGATGTCGTTTTGCAGACCGCGCCCCAGTTTCGTTTGTCGGCAATATCTTGCCACCGCCAAATTGACCTTTTCGAATCGCAAATAGCAGAGTATTCGCCGCGATATGCAATCGTGACAGGCGATCACAACCAGCATTTGGACTCGTGGAAGTCGATGAGGTCCCATCCTCAGACGCGACGCCAAACTGGAATGGAGCAATTGGTAACGTTGGTTCAGAGCGACGAAGTGGACATTGTCGTGGGGGCCATCGTGGGAATCGCAGGGCTCGAAAGCTCGTTAGCTGCGGTCAATGCGGGGAAGCGGCTCGCTTTAGCCAACAAAGAATCGTTGGTTGTCGCCGGTGCTTTGCTTATGGAGTCCGCTAAATCCAGCGGGGCGGAGATTCTACCCGTCGACAGCGAACACAGTGCAATATTTCAATGTCTGCAAGCTGGCCGCAATGTTTCGGAAGTGGAAAAAATTATTCTTACGGCAAGCGGCGGGCCACTTCGAGATTGGCCAGTGGATCAACTCTCTAACGCAACGGTCGAAAATGCGCTTTCGCATCCCACGTGGCAGATGGGTCGAAAAATTACGGTCGATTCGGCAACGATGATGAACAAAGCGTTGGAAGTGATTGAGGCCAAATGGCTCTTTGGAGTCGAACCTGAACAGATTTCTGTCGTAGTTCATCCTCAGTCTATTATTCATTCCATGGTAGAATTCCGCGACGGATCTGTCTTGGGACAGATGAGTCCTCCCGACATGCGGCTGCCAATCCAGTACGCGTTGACGTACCCCGCGCGCCTGGCGGGGCCGAGTCCAAAATTAGACTGGTCCCAGGCCATGCAACTGGATTGGAAACCCGCTGATTTCGAGCGATATCCGGCACTGGAACTTGGCTTCGAAGTCGCTAAGAATGCTGGAACATGTGGTGCCGTGTTGAACGCTGCCAACGAAGCCGCTGTGGAGCTATTTCTCGATCGTAAGATTAAACTAACCGAAATCACAACTATTTGTCGTCAAGTCCTTGGACAACATCACTATTCCCCGACGCCAACCCTTTCTGAACTATTCGAATTGGATCGTTGGGGACGCGCCGAAGTACAACGCTGGATCACTGCTAAATGTTAGAAACTTTGCTGAACGTCGAATTCCTACCGACTGCAACTCCGATTTGGGCCGTCACCGATGCGGCCTTAGGATGGCTCCAATCATTCCCGTTCTTTTTGGCGAGTGAACCGAGTATGGCCCAAGCCTGGGGGACTTGGCTCTACAACATCATGTTGGTCGCGTTGGGACTGGGCTTTGTGATCTTCGTGCACGAGCTTGGCCACTTCTTGGCTGCCAAGACGTTTGGCGTCAAATGCGAGAAGTTTTACGTCGGGTTTGATGTGCCGATCAAGATTGGACCTATTCGATTACCCTCCAAGCTCGTCCATTTCCAATGGGGTGAAACGGAATATGGAATCGGGGCGATCCCTCTAGGTGGATACGTGAAAATGCTTGGTCAAGACGATGATCCACGTCGAGCCGAAGAAGAGGCAAAACGCATTCGCTTGGAAAACCCAAATGCCCCTGTCGACGATCCTGGCCGATTGCAACTTGATCCACGTTCCTTTCCGGCCAAGAGCGTTGGAGCTCGCATGGTGATCATCAGCGCGGGCGTGATCATGAACTTGATCTTTGGCGTTTTGATGGCCGCTTGGGCCTTTGGCGTCGGAGTTCCGTTTGAGCCCTCCGTGATCGGTGAGGTCAATCCCGGCGATCCCGCTTGGAAAAACGGAATCAAGCCTGGCGACAAAGTCGTCCGAGTTGACAAAATGCAAGATACGGAGATGTCTTTCCGAGACATGTTCATGTCCGTCTTGTTTCATGGGCTACGAGATTCGGAACGACCTGTCTCCATGAGCGTGGAGCGGGATGGCGAATCCATTTCGAAGACGCTGTTGGGTACTACTTCTCACTCGGATCCAAAGCGAAACATCCAAATCCTCATGTTGGGGCTGCGGAGCGCCGCGACAACCAAAATCAACGAGAAGGCAAAGTCGCCTGTAAGCAAGACCATTAGGCTCGGATTCGAGAACTCTGATCAACTCGTGCCCAATGTTCAACCAGGTGATGTCGTTATCGGATTCAATGGCAATCCATTACCAGTATCACAGCATTCGCCCATCCCGATGGAATTTTCGTTAAACGAACAGTTGCACCCGAGGCTCAACGAGACAGTCTCGTTGCAAGTCGAGCGAACAACCAAGGATGCCAGTACCAAGCAAGAGACAAAATCCAAGCACGACGTGTCGTGGGCTCCGATTCCAATGAAGAGCATTGGGCTTAGATTCAAACCCGGCCCCATCGCTGCAGTACAGCCTGAATCTCCTGCCGCAACCGGTGGAGTTACCGAGGGGGACATGCTGATCGCGTTCAACGGTGAACCGATCGAGGACGCATTTACTCTCTTGTTGTCCGCTGC
>JBEBHM010000680.1:0-4740 GCA_040080875.1 Pirellula sp. | reverse complement strand
CACACTCAAGGCACTGCCTCACGAAGCCATCATTGTGAGTCACGATTTGTCGCCGGGGGAAACGGCGGGATTTGATACGGCCAAGGTGTTGGGCATATGTACGGAGGCGGGTGGATCTGGCGGGCACACTGCGATTGTGGCTCGCGGAATGGAGATCCCGGCGGTGGTCGGAGTCGGCAACTTCCTGCATAACATTCGGAGCGGAGATGAAGTCATCGTCGATGGTCATTTGGGGAGGATCATCGTATCGCCCGACGATGCCACTCGTGACCGGTATCGACAAAGACGACTGTTTCGCGAATCGATTGCAACGAAGTTGCAGGAGATTCGCGATTTGCCAGCGTGCACCAGCGATGGTGTTCGCATCGAGTTGATGGCCAACGTCGAATTCCCTCACGAAGCCGCTTCGTGCATCGCCAGGGGAGCCGATGGCGTTGGTCTTTATCGGACAGAGTTTCTTTATCTGGGGCACGATTCCGAGCCCACGGAGGAGGAACACTATCAAGCATATGCGCAAGTCGTGCGCGATATGCAGAACCGCCCAGTTGTTATACGCACACTCGACTTAGGTGCGGACAAAATGGGCATGACGATGCCTGCCGAGCCGGAGAACAACCCATTTCTCGGATTGCGCAGCATTCGTTTGAGCCTTCGGAATCCACCTCTTTTTCGAGTTCAAGTCCGCGCACTTCTCCGCGCCGCTTGCCTTGGAGATGTGCGTGTGATGTTTCCCATGATCACTACTCTGGACGAACTTCGTAGCGCTCGCTTTTTGCTTCGCTCCGTCTCAGAAGATCTTGCCTCCGAAGGCAAGCACATTCTATGTGCCGTTCCAGTCGGGATGATGGTCGAGGTTCCCGCAGCCGTGCTCATGCTAGATCGATTCATCGACGAAATCGATTTCGTGAGCATTGGAACCAATGACTTGACGCAGTATACGCTTGCCGTCGATCGCAGTAACGATTCCGTTGCCGATTTGTACCAAGCGTGCGACCCAGCGGTTCTTCGGTTGATCCAAAGAACCCAGCAGATCGCATCGGAGAAGAAGAAATCGACCAGCGTATGCGGTGAAATGAGCAATAACCCCGCTTATGCACTGCTGCTGGCCGGCATGGGAATTCGAACGCTGAGCCTAGCCCCAGCCGCAATTCCAATCATCAAGAAAGCAATTCGCTCGGTCACGATCGGACAATGCGAAGCCATGGCCTGGAGAGCACTGCGTCTTTCCACCGCCCGCGAAGTAGACGCTTTCTTGATGAATCAGTTAGCAGGGCTTGTGCCCGAAATCGTTTTACAAGCATAAACATACAACCACTTAGCCGCAGCATGTCCCATTGGCTCAATGAAATTCAACCAAGCTCCAATGCGATCATGATCTCGGCATTCGAAAGGAACCATACAGTCCGATGAAGAAGGAAATGCTCATCAATGTCTCCCAAACCGAGGAATGTCGTATTGCCTTGTTGGAAGACGGAGTTCTGGAAGAACTCTACACCGAACGAACCAGCCAAAGCAATTGGGTTGGAAACATCTATAAAGGCAAGATTGTTAACATCGAGCCAAGCATTCAAGCCGCATTCGTAGACTTTGGAGTTGGCCGCAATGGCTTTCTGCACATCAGCGATATCGAAGCACAATATTTTCGACAAGCCGGTTACGACCCGGACGAAATCATGGACGGATCGTATCCTGGCGTCGATGACGATCAACCTGATGACGAAGATGCAGGGGAGGACGTGGACGACGACGAAGATGAGGATGACGACGGAGAAGACGATTCCAAACCCGCACGTGCAGGCAGCCACCGTGGCCATCATCGACGACGCAGCAACAAACTGAGAAGTGGTCGACCGCGGTTCAAGCCACCCATTCAAGAGATCTTCCGTCGCGGTGACGAGGTGTTGGTCCAAGTCATCAAAGAAGGAATCGGTACCAAAGGCCCCACGCTGTCGACCTACATCAGTATTCCAGGTAGGTATTTGGTCTTGATGCCAGCTCTGGGGCGAGTCGGTGTGAGCCGCAAGATCGAAGACGAGGATGTTCGTCGCAAGCTGCGAGCGATGATGCTCGACCTGCGATTACCCAAGGGGGTTGGCTTTATCGTTCGAACGGCAGGCTCGGAGCGAACACGCAATGAACTCTCTCGCGACGTCGCCTACTTGCTCAGGCTCTGGAAAGTCATCGTCAAGCGAATCAAGACAGCGCCCGCACCCTGTGATGTCTACGAGGAAAGCGACATCATGATTCGAACCATTCGCGATACGTTTACGGAAGACATCGATTCGGTTGTGATCGATCATCCGGAGGCCTACACCCGGGCCAAGAACTTTGTCGAGCTGGTCATGCCACGTGTGGCCGACCGACTCGAACTGTACGACGGTCGAGAACCTCTCTTTTATCGATACAAACTAGAGCAGGAGATCAACCGGATTCACCAACGCATCGTGCCTCTCAAAGGTGGTGGCTCCATCGTCATCGATCAGACCGAAGCGCTCGTTGCCATCGATGTTAACAGCGGCAACTTTCGCGGTGGCGATGAAAATGCCGAAGAAAATGCTTTCCATCTCAACATGTCTGCCGCCAAAGAAATCGCTCGTCAGTTGCGGTTGAGAGATCTGGGAGGAGTCATCGTCAACGACTTTATCGATATGCGCAAAGAATCGCATCGCCGTAAAGTCGAGAAGACCCTTCGCGATGCGATGCACCGCGATCGGGCTCGCACCAAGATATTGCGAACCAGTCCGTTTGGGCTGATCGAAATGACTCGACAGCGAATTCGCCCCAGCTTCAAACGAAGCGTCTACGAAGATTGCCCCTGCTGCCGTGGACGTAGTTTGGTCAAGACCGCCGAAAGCATGTCCATCGAAGTGACTCGGCTATTAATGCTCGCCTGCCAGTTGCCGGGCGCAAGTAAGGTTGTGATCAAGGTCAACGAAAACGTGGCTTCGTATCTCAACAATCGAAAGCGTCGCGAAATCATTCAGCTCGAGGAATCCTCGAAAGTGAGCGTCCAAATCCTGGGAAGCGACACGCTCTTTCCTGAACATTTGGAAATCGACTGTCGGGACAAAGAGGGGGTGTCCATTCCATTACCATTCTTAACCGAACGAAATTAGGCACCTGACCAGGACGAGACGTTGAAGCTTGTTTTGGCCATAAGCGTCTAGACCTATTTTGGGGGAAGAGAGTAGAACGACTGTCCCAAACGTTCCCTGAGCGATTTGGGAAAACGTTGGAAATAATCCCTCTGCCTTAATGGAAGCGAAAGTGTGCGAGAATTCGTTTTGCGGAGCAAAACGTCTATACCCATGCGACTCTATCCTGCGGAATGGATCGAGTCTAGAATGCCAGGTTTTAGTGGACGCCAGCAGTAGATCATAGAACGTACGATGAGAGTATTGGTTGTTGGAAGCGGTGGTCGAGAACATGCCTTGGCATGGAAAATCCGACAAAGCCCTAGACTTACACGGCTTTGGGTCGCCCCTGGCAATGCGGGTACCGCTCAGGAAGCAGAGAATGTACCGATTGCCGCCGACAATATCGCTGGTCTCGTGGCCTTTTCAAAGAAAGAAAAGGTCGATCTGGTCGTCGTAGGCCCTGAAGTTCCGCTAACTCTCGGGCTCGTCGATGCACTGGCGGCTGAAAAGATCCGAGCGTTCGGACCAAGCAAAGCGGCCGCGCAGCTTGAGGGGAGCAAGGTTTTTTGCAAATTGCTCCTCAGACAAGCCGACGTGCCGACGGCCGAGTACCAGAGTTTTCGAGATGCAGATAGCGCCATGCGCTATATCAAGGCTCGCTACCCAAATGAGCGAGATAGAGCCCCCGTAGTCGTCAAAGCCGATGGGCTGGCTAGCGGCAAAGGGGTTATCGTCTGCTCGCGCCGGGATGAAGCCCTCGAAGCGATCGACCGCATTGCTCGTAAGAATGAGTTCGGACGAGCCGGCGCCCAACTCATCATCGAAGAAAGACTGGATGGCCCAGAGGCGAGCGTGTTGGCCATCACTGATGGCAAGACCATCTTTACATTGCCCCCCGCGCAAGATCACAAAGCAGCGTTCGATGGAGACACCGGGCCAAACACCGGAGGAATGGGAGCCTATTCGCCGACGCCCGTGGTCACCACCGAATTGATCGAAACCATCGAGGACAAGATCCTTGTGCCTACCATTCATACGATGAAGCGCAATCGAAAGCCGTTTCGAGGCGTTCTCTATGCGGGGTTGATGCTGACGCAAACCGGCCCCAAAGTACTTGAATACAATGTGCGTTTTGGGGATCCAGAGTGCCAACCCCTGCTGATGCGACTCCAAAGCGATTTGCTCGATATCTTGGAAGCCACCGTGGACGGTCGACTGAGCGAGATCGACAATCCCGTTTGGGATCCTCGACCTGCGATCTGCGTCGTGATGGCAAGCCATGGATATCCCGGCGACTACGTCAAGGGAAAGATCATCACGGGCCTGGATGCGGCCGCGAATGTCCCCGACGTCAAGGTCTTTCATGCGGGGACGACCGTCGTCGACGGTCAAGTTGTGACCGATGGAGGACGGGTTTTAGGTATCACTGCCCTTGGCTCTAGTTTGGCAGCAGCCAAGCTACAAGCCTACACCGCAGTCCAATCCATTCGATGGCCAGGAGCTTGGTGCCGTAAGGATATCAGCGACAAAGCGGTCCAATACGCCCTCGAGAATGCTAACTCCTAGCACGAGAGCGTCTTCACACATTATTTCTGGGTGGTGG
>JBEBHM010000075.1:0-17601 GCA_040080875.1 Pirellula sp. | reverse complement strand
GGATCGCGTGGATGATCGATTTGTGCATCGCTCCATACCGCCGTGCTGCCCGTCGCCCCGAACAGGATTCAATTACCCGGGGAGCGTCTTCCGCTCGCGGACTAACGTCGTCGCTAGAAAAACGAACTACCAGGGTTCTCGCGATCTGGATTGCATTGCTCGTTGTTCTGATTCCTGACAAGCCGATCTTTGCCGATAACTCGGCAACCAACGTTCGCAAGGGAGTAAAACTATACGCTGATCAAAAATTCGAAGAAGCGCATCAGGCGTTTGCTGCTGCAAGTGAGCAATTGGAAAAAGAAAAATCGACCAAAGCAGCCGTTGCCCTCTTTGACGAAGCATGTGCCTTGCACCGCAAAGGGGACTTTGACAAAGCCAGGGAGCGATATCTGCAAGCGGGTCTGAGTCAAGAGCGTTCGTTGGCCACTTCGTCGCATTTCAATCTAGGGATGCTTGCGTCCGAACAAGCCCGCGCCAAGGCAGGAGACAAGCCCGAAAATGCGACTGTAGAACAACGAAAAGAAATCATCGACGCACTGAAACTATCGATCGCCTCCTATCGACATTGCCTTGAGTTGGATCCAAAACATGCACCGTCGCGGAAAAATCTGGAGATTGTTCGACAGTGGATCAAGTTCTATTCCGACAAATGGGATGAAATAGATCGTCAGAATCGTCGCGATGAAACCAATTTGATTCAATTCTTGGAATACCTCGTTCAAGCGGAGGCGACGATGCGAACCGCTTCGAATGCAGTCCCTGAAAACGCTTCGGCGGATTTGTACGCCGAGTTGAAACGCGTTCAAGACGAGTTGGCGGAAGAGATACCGGTACTCAAGGACAAGATCGATTCCGAACTTCGCCCCCAACCAGATGCAAATCCACCATCTACATCTTCTAAGTCACCAGCTCCTGCGCCTCCCAGTCCAGAGGAATCGAAACAGATTGAACAAGCGATTCAATTGTTGCAGACTTGGGCCGAGGCAGCTGGCGATCGAATGTCGGACGCTTCATCTGCTTTGGCGCGGTCCGACGCCAAGGCGGCTGCGGAGCAACAATTGAAAGCGGAAGACGAACTGAGTCGAATCTGGGACGCAGTCGTGAGTTTCCATGGGCTCTTGTCGCGAGAAGTTCAAGACCAAGGAAGCATTGTCAAGTCGATGGGACCGGAAAAAAACTCGGAGCCAACTGAGAATTCTGACACGCCTAAGGAAACTCAAGACATTCCCGCCATGCCAGACGATGCGACTACCGATCCCAATTCAAAAGCTACCGACGAAAACAAAACACCACAACAATTGACTGAGGTGTCGCTGGATTGGGACGCTGTGAGCAAACAGCAAGAAAAAGTTTTAGCTCGGGCACGGTTGCTCGGCCCAAAAGCCGAATCCGAATTGGCTCAATTCGAGGCGAACGAAAAAGAAACTCCCTCACAAACGCCACAGATCGACTCCACTAATCCACAAGCGAATCAAGATCCAAATTCCCAATCGGTGCCGGACCAAGTGAAACCTGAGGATATCAAGGCAGGCTACCGCAAAGCCATCGAGTTAGCCCCGAATGCCGTAGAGGAAATGTCGCAAGCTGTCGATTCGCTCAAAAAGCGGGAACGCTCGCAATCTCGGCAGCATGCACTTGAAGCTGAAAGAATTCTGAAAGAGATCCAAGAGGCTCAGCCAAAGAACCCAAAACAAGACCAGCAAAACCAAAGCGATCAAAACAAACAGGACCAAAACGACCAAGAGCAAGACCAAAAGGACCAAAAGCAAGAGAAAGAACAGGAAAACAAAGAGTCGCAAGACAAAGACAAAAAGTCAGAGGAGGATAAAGACAAACAAAAGGAACAGAACGAGCAATCCGCCAAAGACCAGCAGCAAAACAAATCACCCCTAGTTTCCAAAGAACGTATCGAGGAAGCACTTCGCAAGGTTCGCGAACGTGAGCAAGACAAACGAGACCGCGATCGAGAATTGCGAGCCCGTATCATGGGACGTTCACCCGTAGACAAGGATTGGTAACGTGTCGCTTCGCGTTTTGCTTTGCATGATTTTGTCGATGTGCAGTTGCATGCACTTTTGGTTCAACGACCAATCGAAGGCGATGGCCCAGTCGCCAAAAATCGAAGCTTCGATCAACACGGAAGACCCATTTATTGGTGAGACGATTACTTATCAGGTCGACATTCAGAACATCGAGGACCCTCAACCGCCTGATCTATCTGCCTTGGAAGGCTTTTTTGAAATTGAGCCCGCGGGCGACTACTCGAGGAATCAATCGTCGACAACCATTTTTAATGGTCGCATGACACAGAAAAATGTCTTAAGTCACGTGTATAGCTATAAGTTGACGCCCAAGAAATCCGGACAGATTGTTATTCCGCCGGTAACATCCAAGATCGATGGGCAAGTCTACCGCTCCAATTCTGTAACGATTTCGATCCGAGACATCGAGGAACAAAGCGTGGTTCTCGCGCAGACTGTTTTGGACAATCCGAGAGTTTATCCGACGCAATCGTTTTCCGTCACTTTGAGGATCCACGTCAAAGGACTGCCCGATAGCACATCCGAACCAATTCAAGCGGTTGGAATACGCCGACGACGCGAAGTACGCGAATTACCTCATTTGCAAGTTGAGTGGCTTAAGCCCATTGCTGGATTAACGACTAAGGACACTTCCGAATGGCTAGGTCCATTGCTTTCGAGGAACGGAGTTGGGTTTACCCTGAATGAAGTCGAGGCAAGCTCCGGTTCTCTATTCGGGTCACCTCGCTCGGCCGTATTCAATCTGTTGGTCGGACGTGAAAAAAGAACCGACGACCAAGGTGAAAAGGTGGAGTATTTTGTTTATGAACTAAAGCGAGAATATACCGCGGAGCGAGCTGGTCGATACACGTTCGGTAGTTCGATGGTCAAGGGTACGTTTATTACGGGGCAGGAGGGCAATGCGTACGTTGGTCGTAGAATTGTTGCGATCGCTTCGCCGGTCACGGTCGAGGTCAAGGACATTCCGGAACCGCGCCCAGCTGGTTTCACAGGCGGAATCGGCAAATATGAAGTTGTTGCGAGCGCCAATCCGACCAAATTAAGGGTGGGAGATCCGCTCACCCTTTCGCTTGAATTTGAACGAGGCCCAAAGAGTGGATCGCTCGATCTCATCGCCGCGCCCCAGTTACAAGCGTTTCCCGAAGTTGTCAATGATTTCGAAGTTGTGGACTCCAATCCGACGGGGCGAATCGACGGGCGGACAAAAAAATTTGGATACGCGATCCGCCCCAAGCGACCTGGCGTTTCCATCCCAGCTCTTACGTTCTCATCGTTCGATCCCGTAACGGAAAATTTCACTGAGGTATCCACCAAAGCCATTCCACTCTTCGTGAGCGAGTCATCTCAAGTGAATACGGCAGATATCGTCGGAAGCGTTGCGACGAGCAGTTCGAGCAACAATGCACTCAAGTCGAGTAACAAGGGCATCTTTCAAATCGTTTCAGATACGTCATTGTTGCGAGATGAGCGAGTGGACTTGTGGACGCAATTTCAATGGGTGATTGGAGCTTGGAGCGCATTGGGAGTGTGCGCTATCGGATTGCTTCTACGGCGGAACAGATCCGCCGACACTGTTCGGCAAAGGAGGCAGCGAGCGGCAAAGATCGCGCAAAGCAGACTTAGCGAGGCCGCTCGCATCCAACGGCATGATCACCAAGAGGCAATGCGAACGATTCGTTCCGCAATCATTGGGCTGGTTGCCGATACGACCAACCAAGTTGCGGAAGGAATGACGGCCGCCGATGTGGCCATCGCCGTAAAGACCGCCAAAGTTCCAGAGGCGGACCAAGCCGCAATCAATGCGCTGCTATCGGATATGGAATCGTCAGAGTACGGTGGTGGAACTGGAACGAGCACCGACGAGATCGTACGCAAGGCACGCCGGGTCGTGGACAAGATTGCTCCCTATTTGGAACGGGGATTTCGATGAAGTCTCTGACCTTACCAATTTGCGTTGAAATGACCAATAGAAACCGGAGTGATCGATCGCAAAGGTCAGTTGCAGTGATGGTCTCTTTGATCATTGCTTTCTGTTGCTCGTCGGTAGGGCTCGGCAGCGAGGGGAGCCGGCAACGGGCGTTTCTGCAAGCGGTCGAAGCGTTTGAAGGTGCAAAGTCCGCAGAAGACTATCGCAAGTCTGCGCAGGTTTTTGAATCCCTTTTGTCCGATGGGTTTCAGAGCGGCGTGGTGTATTACAACCTCGGTAACGCCTATTTCCGCGCGGGGGATTTCGGACATGCAATTTTGAACTATAGGAAATCAAAATTGCTCCGGCCTCGCGACCCTTATTTGGATGCGAACCTTCGGCAAGCGATCGCCATGGCTCCAGGCAAGTTGACCGAAGCGGGAAAACCATGGTGGGGACACGTCCTGTTTTGGAGTGGTTGGATTGGCTTGTCGACAAAAGCGAACTTAGCAACCTTCGGACTGATTGCGGCCGCTCTGATCGGGTTTGTCGGTCTTTTTATGCGAATTCAAGTTTTTTACTGGGCTGCTCTGGCCGCGTTGACGGTTTCGATTGCCGTCGGAGTGGATCTCGCGCTGACGTCGCCCGATCTCTTAGCGCCCAAACTCGCTGTTGTCGTCCGCGAAACCATGGCCCGAAAAGGAACAGACGACCGTTATGAACCCGCGTTCGACAAGCCGCTACGCGATGGGGCCGAGTTTACGATTTTGGATGATGCGGGTGAGTGGACGTTTGGTCATTTCGAGGGAGTTGGAGACGGTTGGGTCCGAAACGATACGATTGCCCGATAACAATCATCCAGCTCGTTTCGTCCCTCGTCACATTGATAACGGCGTCATCAATCTGGATGCGCTCGATGCCGTCCGGACACACGAGCCTCCTAAGACGAGCAATCTTTTTGAGCGTGCACAATTCTGCTCGCAAGTAGTGGAAACCGTCAAGGTTTTCGAGGGGTTGTAGAAACGCTTGACGCGTTCCGCTACAGCAGAATTGCGAACCATCATTTAGGTTGGAATCGGCTGAATTTTAGAAATTCTTTGCTTCAATCCCTTCAAGCTGCGCAAGTGGAACGACGTTTGTATGAGCAATGGGCGTCAAGATTCGCTTGACGGGTTTTGTTCGTGAGACTTAGATTCCTGGAGGGGGAAGCCATGCCGTTTTACAAATCCATTTGGAGTGCATCGATTCGTTTGTTGATTCTCGGGCTTGGATGGTTGGCTGTGAGCACACCGTCGGCTTTGGCCAATCAATGGGCTCCATCGGTAGGCGAAGCGAAAGAAGTCCAGTTTAGGACGCACGACATCTCGACCAGAGTCAATCGCACGTTTCCCTATAGTCCCGTCGCTCATGCCGCTTTGCATTTAGACAACACGGCTAGCCAGTTGGTGGAGTCCGTCAAGTGTGGCGCCGCGTGGCATCAAGTCCAAGATGCTCTGCATCGCACTTGCTCGATGGCAGGTCAAGTGAATTCGCTGATCAACGAGGACTGCGATGTTCGAAACGACCGACGCATTCGAGACTATATGTTGGATTTGTCCAAGCGGGTTGAGCGTCTCCGATGTTCGCTGGACAAAGACTACGCCAGGACGCAACCTAAGTTTTGCCCACCGGCCGTACATCCCCATACAAGCTTGCGTCATTCGAGAACGGAGTTTGTGGTGCCGAATTGCTCGGTCCCCTCAACCGTTCATCCGTACCCGAATAGCACCTACGATTTTGATTCATTGCCACAAGGATATCGTCATCCAGCAGATTTCGCACTGCCTTATGGCCGTGAACAATATAGGCCGGCCCCATTGGGGATTCGACCAAGCGAATCGACGCCATTTGAGTCAAGGCCATTCCAATCGCAACCGAACGATTATCGGCCTAATGGATTCGAGGGCGGCCCAGAGGCATTGCCAACTGGAACGCAAATCGGCCCGATCAACTACCGTGTTGAGAATGGCTCACCGCGCAACGGCCAACGGGCTGTCGCGATCGCCCAGATCGGGTTGGAAGTGCTAAGGATGCTCGGCAACTAGAGTAGGACGATTGTCCCCAATCGTTCAGGAGCATTGTCGGGGCATTGTCCCAATCGTTGCCGAGCAAATGGAACGATTGGGACATTAGTTCGGTCTCAAGGGAAACGATTGAGACAGTCGTTTTACGCTCTCTCCCGTTCGAGACAATTGAGTCTGATATACTAGGCTCCATGAAACGAGTAAAGATTGGTCACAGGATTGTCATTGGCACACACTGGATGGAGCAGCCTGAGTAGAAGCCATGTTTGACGCGACCACGGAATACGACGAAGAGAATTGCGTCACAAAGCATTCCATTATTTGCGGTGGATCGTTGCTAACCTACGCAGAAGTTTTATGTCGGTGGGCAGAGGATGTCGCATTTAGCGAGTACTTTGCGAAGCTGCTAGGCGATTCGCCGTTTTCCGCGTATCGTTGGGAGACTCCGGCTGCCACATCCAAAACGGTGGATCGTCCGTTCGAGTTTGTTCTCATCGATACTCCACGATTCATTTCTCGTCGCACCGACGCGGCCACTTACTGTGAATACTTTACGGACAGCGACGTCGATGACGGGTTAGTCACATTCAAGAGTCTTGGAGGGGATGCAACCCTGGTGGTACCGTCTCCACGAACGCATTGCGACATCTACGGTCATCTTGCGGCCTTTATCCGCGGTGCCCCCAAGAAGCAGATCGAATCGTTATGGCGAGTCGTGAGCGAAACAGTTACGTCGAAACTGGGGGACAAACCCGTCTGGCTGAGTACGGCAGGTGGGGGAGTCGCTTGGCTACACATGCGCATTGACACAACTCCGAAATACTACGGATATTCGCCTTACAGAAAGATCAAGTAATCCATAAATCACGTTTCGTTGTGAGCCGAACCAACTGCTTGTTGGCATAGCCTCGAGTTCCAAGCAACGTTTGAATCCCGAGCGACGGATTTGAGGGTCAGGCCGATTTCGCGAAAGGGAACTACGACGCTGGTCGCTCGTCGACGGGGGCACCTTCTTCGCATTTCTTACACGCCAATTGATAGCCTAGCATGCTATCGCGTCCGGAAGCGGTGGTCACCCAGGGCCGATTCATCCAGGGTGGTTCATGCCGAACATGCTGGTTGTGTCCGCAGGCAAGTTGCGCGACCCAATGGCCTTCATCGTCTTTGTGGTAGCCCGTAATGCGCCACATACATCGACTACCATCATTAAAGGATGGATCGGTTTGATTCACTATCATTCTCGCAACAGATGGACTGATCGAAGGGTTAAAGCAGTTGAAGAACGGAAACCGTAGGACACTCGCTCACGGTCAAACGTACCTAACAATTCGATCGCGAAAAAGTCGGAGAAGTAGAGAATTTTTTTCGACGACGGCTATTAGCAGGCTTTGATTTGCTCGATAATAATGAGCAAGTGTTGAGCGCGCTGAATGGAACCAGCTGCTTTGACGAACGCGACACCGGCATCCAATTCTCGCCAATTGATCGTGGGTCCATTGCTCGTCAATGCGGTGGAAGCCGCTGCAGCCTTGGATTCGGATTGCGCTTTGGCGCTGGAACCAGATTTCTTCGATTTGCCTTCCTTGCGCTTTTGTTGGCTCTTGACATTGGCAACATCCGCTGCAGTGACACCGTAGTCCCCGAGCGACTCGACGACGTCTTTGTTCCTCGCTTCGGGGTGCGCGTCGAGATATTCACGAATTCGTTTTGCTTTGCTCAGTTCTTTTGACACGTTGTCCTCGCTTTGAAGTCTGTTACTTAGTTGTTCGACGCGACGGTTTTCGGCGTCCCGAACCAATTGCTCGGGAACTCGGTCCATCAATTCGTCCAGTGTTACAATTCTCTCTAAATCCACCATGAATAATCGTCCCGGTATTTCTTAAGGGAATTAAGGTTCAAGCCATCTCATTCGTGCTGGAGGCTTTTGACAATAATCAATGATTTGTGCTGATGTTATCCGTCTTGAAATATTGAATGACAATTCTTTGATACAACTCTAGGGTGCAACAGATCGCAGCTATACCTGCATCATGAGGAATGCGCCACTAACGGAAGCAATCTGGAATTGGTTGCTTGCCCCATCTGTCATCGGACTCCACAGTTCAACACATAAAAGTGCATCTTAAGCGTCAATAGGACTCCGTCAATCGTTAAAAATTTTATCCTTGACCGCTATTTCGACTCAGATTTTGACTCGGAAAGGCATGCTCAGAATATCCCACCAAAACGTCTGGAACCCCGTCACAAAATCCGAGGATTTGGTATATTGTTGGGAGTCCCCTGGACAGCGAAAATCATTGGGATTTTCGCTTTTTTTGGTAAACGGAATTCAGCCAATCGGACCTCCCATGAACGCCTCTAGCGATCCTCCAAACGACGACAATAACTATCAATCTATCGGGGGGAGTGCTGATTACGCTGGTGAAGATCTCAAGCACCTGAGCGACCTGGAACATGTGCGCGAACGTCCAAGTATGTACATCGGAGATACAACGCTCAAAGGATTGCATCATTTGGTCTATGAAGTCGTGGATAACTCCATCGACGAAGCCATGGCCGGGTTTGCGAAAGCGGTGTCCGTCACCATCAATGCGGATGGATCGGTAACCGTCGAGGACGATGGCCGTGGGATCCCCGTCGATCGACACGCTCAGCTCTCCGAACTGATGCAAAAAGAAATGAGTACCCTGGAAGGGGTCATGACGGTCCTCAAATTTGGGGGCAAGTTTGAGAAAAAGGCATACCAAACATCGGGGGGACTCCACGGAGTCGGCGTCACCGTGGTTAATTTCCTCTCGCAATGGTGCGAAGTCGAGGTGAGCCGCGATGGGAAAGCATGGACCCAATCGTACGAACGAGGGGTTGCGACCGGCCCTATTCGTGAAGCTGGGATGACGACCAAAAGAGGCACCAAAACAACCTTTAAGCCCGATGGACAAATTTTCCCGAATACAAAGTACTCCTACGACATCCTTTCAAAGCGGCTGCAGGAGCTAGCTTTCCTCAATAGCGGTGTGCGTATCAAGACTCGAGACGAACGCTCAGATCAAAACGACGAATATTACTATGAGCGAGGCATCGTTGAGTTTGTTGAGCATCTCAATAGAGCGAGTGAAGTGGTTCACAAAGATGTGATACTTATCCAAGGACGAAAAGACGATTTGGGTTATTCCATTGCACTTCAATACTCCGAGGAATACACAGAAAACCTTCAATCGTATGTAAACAACATTCATACCATCGAGGGAGGGACACACGTTTCGGGATTCCGATCGGCGTTGACTCGAACCCTCAATGCCTACGGAAAAAAGGAAAACCTGTTCAGAGACTTGACTCCTACCGGTGAGGATTTCCGAGAGGGTTTGACCTGTGTTATCTCCGTTCGGATCGGGCATCCGCAATTCGAAGGTCAGACCAAAACCAAGCTGGGTAACAGCGAAGTGGAGGGAATCATCAATTCGGCCGTCGGTGATAGTCTGGCCAAGTATCTTGAGGAAAACCCATCGAATGCCAAATTGCTTGCCCGTAAGGGGCTTCTAGCTGCCGAAGCTCGCGAAGCTGCCCGCAAAGCCAAGGACGCTTTGCGAAAGCGAAAGGATGTCTTGGGTGGGGGTGGATTGCCTGGCAAACTTCGAGACTGTATCAGCAACAAAATGGAGGAATGCGAACTGTATCTTGTGGAAGGTGACTCGGCGGGCGGGAGCGCCGAAGGAGGTCGATTTCGAGATACGCAAGCTATCTTGCCTTTGCGTGGAAAAATCATTAATGCCTACAAGAGTCGCGAAGACAAAGTGCTCGCCAACGAAGAGGTCATGAGCATGATCCAAGCCATTGGTAGTGGAATCGGTGCTGACCAGGACATTGCCAAGCGTCGATACAACCGAATCATTATCATGACCGACGCGGACATCGATGGATCGCACATTCGAACGCTGTTGCTTTGCTTTTTTTACAGACAAATGTATCAGCTGGTTGCGGGCGGACACGTCTATCTCGCCCAGCCACCGCTCTTCCGTGTTGTTCGCGGCAAGAAAGAACGCTACTACGTTCAAACCGAAGAGGAAATGAAGCACCAACTCCTTGAACGCGGATTGAACGACAGCTACTTTGTCGATGAGAATAATCGCAAGTTTGAAGGCGAAGAAATGCGTCGATTGTGCACAACCCTGACAGGGATGGAGGACGCCATGCTCACCTTGGAACGCCGTGGAATTTCATTGCGAGTTCACTCGGAACGCATGGACACCGAAACTGGAAGACTGCCGGTATTTCATCTCGATCTTGGAACGGAGCACCATTGGTTTGTGACTCGCGACAAATTGGATGAATTCCTGGTCGCTCAGAAGATTGTCATAGATCAAGCCGCGCCAGCCGCTACACCCAACGCATTGACGATCCCCGAAACTCCTCCCGAAGCGAAGCCTACGGGCGCTCACGTTTCGGAACTGTATGAAGTTCGGACGATCAATTCGGGCCTGAAGGAGCTTGCCGGTTTCGGTTTTACTTTTGAGCAGCTCATTCCAAAGGATCGCACCGGAGCGACCGATTCGCGTTTCTATCTTTATCGCGACGAAACAGCGATTGGACTTGAAGATCTGCGTGGGTTACTACCTGCGATTCGTGAATCTGGTCGTCGCGGCCTTTCGGTAACTCGGTTTAAGGGGCTTGGTGAAATGAATGCCGAAGAACTTCGAGAGACAACGCTCGACCCCTCAAATCGAACCATGGTCAAGGTTCAATTGACCGACGCCGCTGCCGCTGACGAAATGTTTCGTGTTCTCATGGGGGACAAAGTGGAACCACGCCGCGCATTCATCGAAAAGCATGCGTTGGACGTACGCAACCTGGATGTCTAGATACTCCCACTAATCTTACCAATTCAATGAACTTGCATCGCTCCACCAATATCACGCGTCAAACCGCCGAAACCAAAATCGAACTCAAGCTCAACTTGGACGGCTCTGGACAAAACAACATCCAAACGGGAGTCGGATTCCTGGACCACATGTTAGTTCTGTTCGCTCGGCATGGTTTGGTCGATTTGGATGTCCACGCCGAAGGTGACTTGCAAGTGGATTCGCACCATACGACCGAAGACGTCGGGATCTGCTTGGGACAAGCGTTCGCAAACTGCTTGGGAAACAAACATGGTATCAAAAGATATGGCCACATGGTCTTGCCCATGGAAGAATCGCTCGTAACCTCGGCGATCGATTTTAGCGGTCGACCATTCTTGGTCTTTCAAGCAGAAATGCCGTCACCCAAGATCGGTGATTTCGACAGTGAACTCGTCGAAGATTTTTGGCAAGGCTTTGCGTCCAACGCCATGTGCAATTTGCATATCGTGTTGCACTACGGTCGCAATACACACCACATCGCCGAAGCTATTTTCAAAGCCACCGCCCGCGCCGTTCGCATCGCATGCGAGTTAGACCCTAGGCAAACAGGCGTCCCAAGCTCCAAAGGAGTCTTGTAAGGAGTAAGGAGTAAGGTGTAAGGAGTACGGTGTAAGAAGTAAGGTGTACGGTGTAAGAAGTAAGGTGTACGGTGTAAGAAGTAAGGCGACTACTTGAGAATCTGCAAAGATGTTCGTCCGCCTCGGACATGCGAACGTACGTGTACTGCTCATACGTGTTCGTTCAACCTTGAACCGAGCTTCGAAATTGTCTGATCAGCGTCGTTTCACCGACAAGTAGACGCTTTGAAAGGGTTTCGTTCATCATTAAAGCAGTCAGCCCAGGCAATTCGATGCTGGACGGTTGCAATTGATACTGGCCATCGTTCAACCGATAGATCTTGAGTGAACTACCATCGTGCCGCCAGACTTCAGGCACTTTCATCGCAGCAAAGAGTTGCATCTTCTTAATTGCAGACGCAGTCAGTTCGACTTCAATCACCAAATCAGGGACCGGGTCCACTTCGAAATCTAGCTCCTCTCGATCTAAGAGCTCGACGGCATGCGTCACGTAGTACGACTCGTCGGCTTCGAAACCTTTATTGAGATCACGGCGTTTCACAGTCACCGATGCAACGCTAAGGATTTCGATCCCTTGGACTTCGGAATACGCTTCCACCATCCTTCCAATCAGGCAGCCAAGGTTCTCGTGTTTTCGGAGTGGATTCATCATTTCTAAGATCCCGTCATCGTAGGTCATACGGGGAACGCTACCATCGCGTTCCTCCGACAACGCAACAAAGGTGCCCCAGCTAACATTTCGCAAGACGGTACGAGTTTCCGCCAGTTCGTTAAACAGGGTTTTCATGAGCCAAAATACATCCGGAGGGACTTAGAAGACGGTGGTCGTTATGGGAAATAATTATGATACCACATGCCCACGTGTTACACGAATCAAGGATCAGCCTCAGTGCGCTAGCACACGGTTACGCCAATTAACAACCGGACGCTAGTGCCGAAAGTCTTAAGTCCCTTTTGGTTGATTCTTGCCTAATGAGCCTGAGACGCTAGCCGATTTCTTGCGGCGCGGCTCGGCTAGCGCCTCAGGCTCAATCTAAGAAACCGCTACGGCTCATTTCGAAGTAAGTTTTAGATCGATCTTGTTTGATCTGGATTCTACTTTGACAACGATCGGTTCTTTTGCGTAGCGAGCAGGAACAAGTTCTTTTGCGGGCTTGCCGTCGTCGCCTTCGATCTTCGTCGAGATCGTCACCCGGCATGGGCCGACTTCGGCGCCCGTCTTGCTCATCGAATACCCCAGCGTGTATTCCCCGTTATCGTTGCTGACACCAAAGGATGGGCGGCCTCCAGCTTCGGGATGAAACGTAATGGAGGCCCGTTTGAGTGGAACTCCATCCAAAGTAATGGTCCCCGATACGGGCGCCACGGTCATCTCTCCGCACCCAGTAAACAACGGACAAAGCACACCAACGTACAAGATTGCGGCAACGTGAAAACTAAAGCTCGAATTACGCATCATGGAACCTGTGTGCAGCGCTACTATTGTCCAACACCCCCAGCGATGACTTGACCATCCGCCATCGCGCCAAGGAATTCGTATGCACTATTCAAGGCAATATCGGGTACCCACTGAATGGTTTCGCTCACAAAGTGGACGGACCCATCGGCCATGGCAAATTGGGCACCACCGGTATGGTAGCTTGCGGCGCCTCGCGCGCAGATGCTGTTACCATTGCCCCCAGGCGCCGTTGGACTACCAGTGAATATACTGTTGATGTGCCCCTCGCCCATTCCTAACGTATTAGTGTTTCCATATTGTGGATTGCGACGTGAGTTGTCTCGGTTGTTATTCCACTCATTTCCGAAGACAACTCCCGCAGCACACGAGATTGGAAATGGAAGTCCCGGTGGTTGAAATTTTTTGTACATTCGTTCGCCGATTGCAAAGGTGTTGCTCAATCCGTCGGTGATGTCGCCGAATCGCGTAGACGAGTTCATCCACATGATCCCCTTGCGCTCGAACGGTGTATCCGTATCGCCGGGAATCCAGCCCCACGAACCCGAATTCCAACCGACGTAGTTGGAGGTCGATACGCGACGAACCGTATTGGAGAAGCCTAATAGTCGGCGTTCATCGTTTAGGATAGGAGCGACATCGCTCGGACATCGAAACGTCTGATAGCTCAATTGCATCATTGGCAATCGATTCGTGTCATCCAACGCTGTACGAATATCGGTGTTTGCCACTCGCAGACTATCATACAAACTCTGTTGCTCAATGAACGGCAGTATGAAGCTTGGCCATCCCCAACTCCCATGCCCATTGGTTCCGGTTCCCGCAGTAGCACTGGTATATACCAACCCAATCGAAGCAATCCACCCTGCCGGAAGTTTCTTGTTGGCCGATTCATAGTTATGCAGTGCCAAGCCCATTTGTTTGAGATTGTTGCTGCACTGCATACGTCTGGCTGCTTCGCGGGCCGCCTGTACCGCTGGCAAAAGGAGACCGACCAAAATACCGATAATCGCGATGACTACGAGCAACTCCACTAGCGTGAAGCCTTTGCAAATACTCCGTTTCATAAGTCCCTCACTTAATTGAATTCCTGATTGCTTCAAAACGATGACGTGGCAGCACCAACTCACAACTCGCCAAACAAGCCAATTAACAACCTAACGCTCGGGCTCAATCGGCCTGGAATCAATAAACACCAGTTAATGTGGTATTCTACAACGTTAACGAGCTGCAACGCAAGATTACGGGACGCAAATAAGTAGCAAAGGTGGTTGAGATAAAGGACCAATGGCGGTTACCGCCCCCGCTTATGAATCATTATGCACCCCCGATCGAGCAACGCCCGAATAGACATGCTTTTCACTCGATGGAAACGTTACCGCGTTGAAAGATACTCCAACAAATCCAAAATCTCTTGTTCGGAGAATCCATCCATGAGTCCAGCGGGCATGGGCGAGACTGCAGATTCTCGAAACGCCTCGATCTCTCCCTTGCCAATTTCCACGTTGCCTTTCATCGAAAAAGCGTCCGTTGCAATCGAAATCCGTTCGGATCGATAGTCCCCCTCGACAAGTAAGCGTCCAACGATGGTCCGACCATCCTTGGTCAGCACCTGCGCGTTGCGATAGTTTTCTGCAACGATGCGAGAGGGATCGACGATCGAGACCAATAGATCCCGTTTGCTGAATCGATTGGCCACGTGCGTTAGGTCCGGCCCGATGGCAGGACCTCGCGTTCCCATGCGGTGACATCGATTGCACTGCGCCTCGGTAAAAATCGCTTTACCTCGATCCCGGTTGGGTGTCTCTGTGCGGTTGGCCAAGCGATTGGCTAATTCCTCTGCTGTCCACTGTCGCAACGGTTTACGTGTAACAGTTGGTACAGCAACCTCGTCGGCTTTGTCTGGGGGTGGGGAAATCACATCTGCCAATGATTCGCGCTCGGCGGAACTCAACTTTGCAGCGGCGTCCTCCCGGATTTGACGCAAGAATTTTTCCATCCCTTCGCCCCGAACAAAGCCTGAGCCCTCATTGAGCATCCGAAAGAAGTCACTGCGCCGCGATTCGGTCCATCCAGTTCCTGCATTTCGAATGGCATACAATCCGCCTGAGATCTGTATCTGGTCGGTGCTGGTGAGAAGCGAACCGAAGGCTAGCTCCACTGCGGTATCGGATTCAAGCACAGTCAAGAGCCTGAGACAATTCTCTTGAACCGTTTGGCTTGTGCCGCTCCGATTCATCGTGTTGGTCTCGCTCAGTTTCCCAAAGACCTTCTGCACTTGTTGAATGATGGCTTCTCGCTTCCCTTGCAAAGCCTCCAAATCGGAACTGCTCAATTGCAAGTAGCAATGGACAAGCCCCATGGTCTGACTCAAGTCGATTGCCGATGGCTCAAACAACAGCAATCGCTCAACAATGCGTGGTGCTAATTCGGGTCGATTGCTTCGGATGAGCGCGAGACAACACTCGAACGCGGCTTGGGTGCGTTGCTCAGCAAAGGCGAGCTGCAGCCAATTCTCTATCGGTTGATGTTCCAACGCGATTCTCGCGGCATGACGCAATTGCCAATCGGGTGAATTCAGATACTTCCAGACTAAGGCGTCTTCAAATCTTTTGTTGGAGGAAGTGGATCCTGCAGCAACGGGATCTTTTGCAAGATCCACTACACCCAACCCCATTGGATTCGCATGCATCGATTCAAGTTGCTGTCGAATTGCCCGCTGGGAGCGGGAATGCTCGATGCAACGCTGTTCGTGAATCGACAACTCTGGCTCGACCCCCGCCGGTCCAGCGAATGAAACGCGATAAAGTGACGACTGTGTCTTGCGGCCGCCAGTAATCAAATACATCGCTCCGTCGGACGCGAACGCCAGGTCTGTTACGTTCAGTGGACGCCCTTGCAAAAAGGTCTCGGCCTTCGCTCGATAGCCAGCCCCGCGTGGAAACAAATGCACGGCAATAACGCGGCCATACGTCCAATCGAGAATCATGAGCGCCTGTCGGTAATCCATCGGGAAATGCGAATCGTATGCAAATGCCACGGCCGTCGGAGAGCCCTTGCCGATATCCAACGTAGGCATTGCGTTATCTGGGTGATCGGGGAAATAGGGGGGCCATTTGCCAGTCACCGACCTCCAACCGTAGTCCGCACCAGACAACAACTGAACGACACGCGTTGGACGATACCACGGCGTCCCCATATCGAACTCCGCGTCAGCATCGTAGGTAAACCAATCTCCAAGTTGATTTTGCGCGATACCGAACGGGTTTCTAAGGCCCGCGCAAACCAATTCCCATTCACTCCCGTCGCGGTTCGTTCGAATGACGTGCCCTTGTCCGGCTTTTCGAGAATGCGCCATATCTCGAAACGGAGAAGTCCGATCCACAATCTCGCTGGCTGGCAGTTCGACCGAATCGCCATGAATCATATAGATCCAACCATCATGTCCCAGCGCTATATCGTTTCGCCCATGTCCGACTCCACCCGAGAACTCACGCAGTCGCTCTGCAGCGTCCAAGGTGTCATTGCCGTCTGTATCGTGCAATCGGAATAACCCCTTGGAGTTGTTTGCGTTGGCATACAACCCCTCGTGCGCATACAACAATCCTCGGCACTCCAGCAACTCGTTATCGATCGTCTCGACGGAAATAACCTTGGACCGTTTTTCGTCCAATTCCATTCGAAGCAGTCCCTTCGCTTCGCGAGCGATGGTTAGCCTCCCTCGGGAATCGAATGCCATACTGACCCATGAGCCTTCCTCAGGGTCCGCATTCTTAACGTGCGTAACCGTGAATCCAGGAGGTGTCCAAAACTGACGGTCCTCAACCTTGGTACCGACCACAGCTTGCCGCCACTGTTCGTAGTTTTCCGTTGGGTCTAATCGGATGGATCGACGTCCAATTCCCCACAAGGACTGGCTGACATGCCCGAGTGTAACGGAATTGGATTTGACAACTGGTTCCGCAGTCGTTGTGCAAACCCACGAACTGTCCGTCACCACAAGAATCCTAGGGGGCTGATCGCCAACACCGATTTCAAGCGTTGCAGCCATGGCGCTCGGGCCAGAAATCCCGCGCGCTTCCATGCGGATAGTGTTGGTTCCAATGGTGAGGTAGTCGGTAGCCGTGATCTCCAATGTTTCACTAAAAGGCTCGATCGCGATCACTGCTTTGCCGTTGATAAAAACATTGAGATAACAAAAATCCGCCGCAATTCGTAGACGAGCAATCCGAACCGAATGCGCAATCTCAAACTGTTTTTCGAAACTTGCCGATCGATTTGGAGCTTGACCGAACGCAAGGTCGTTTTGTTGTTGAACATTCCAAATCCACTGCGGCAAATCCGGCTGCGGTGATTCGGAACGTTGTTGCCCAAGCAACATTGGGCTCGACATCAAGATCAATAGCAAAGTTGCAATATGGCAATTCATGGTTCTCACTCTAAGGCAGGTTCCAGCGTTTTCGCAACGCCCATTGGCCAATCATAACCAGTGCGATCAACGCGAATGTTCCCCAACTGTCCGCGACCCCATCTCCAAGCCGTCTACTTTCGATGGCCGTTTGCGTGGCTTGTTTTCGGCGGTCGAGGATTTGCTTGACGATGTCGTCTGCTTGTTCTGGGGCAACAAGCGTACCGCCCGCAGTCGCATTGAGTTTGGC
>JBEBHM010000679.1:0-4771 GCA_040080875.1 Pirellula sp. | reverse complement strand
GCTGTTGCGTTCTGGGACAATCGAGCGGTGCTGCACTACGCGCTGAACGACTACACTGGTTTTCGACGCGAAATGCATCGCGTGGCAATCTCAGGGGATCGGCCTTTCTAGAAGTCAACCTATTTCGACATCGCAACAGTTCGAATCGGTAGGTGCGACTCTTCTACAGAGTTGAGGCAGAGCGTCACGAACATGGTTCCAGCCGAAGCCTGGAACGAGAACCCAGTCCTTTTTGTCGGAAACGGTACCGGACACCTTTTAAGCGATGATTGCGTGGATGGGCTGCCCAAAATCTCGTTCTAGCCGCTTTCTGCCTGGCAACTGGAGTGAATGTGGTTCAATACCTAATTGATGCAATACGGTCGCATGAACGTCGGTCACGTAATGGCGATCCTCGACGGCGTGGAAGCCGAGCTCGTCTGTGTTGCCATGGGAGATGCCACCGCGCACTCCACCTCCGGCCATCCATACCGAAAACCCGTAGGGGTGGTGGTCGCGACCATTGGAGTTTTGTGATCCAGGTGTTCGGCCAAACTCGGTCGCCCAAACGACCAACGTTTCATCCAGAAGTCCACGTTGTTTGAGGTCGCGAATCAAGGCTGCAATCGGCTTGTCTACTTGTTCGCACAGTTTGGCATGTCCCGTTTTCAAATTCGAATGCGCATCCCAGCTGCCCGCTCCTCCGTTGCTGCCATGATAGACTTGGACGAATCGAACTCCTCGCTCGACCAATCGGCGGGCGGTCAGCATCTGTTCACCAAACGGACGCGTCGTATCGTTGTGCAGCCCGTAGTCCTCTTTTGTTTGTTTGGTCTCGGATTGAAAGGAAACCACTTCGGGAACTGCCATCTGCATTCGAAACGCCAGCTCATACGATTTCATCCTAGCCAAAACCGCCGCGTCGTCCGGGAATGCATCGGAGGTAAGCTGGTTGAGACGATTCAAAAGCGCAAATTCACGAACTTGATCTGCATCACTTACGTCCTTGGGCGGTTTGGCGTAGGGAAGCGGATTTGCGGGATCGACGCTTAGAGGGATGCCATCGTACTGAGGCCCAAGATAATTCGCTCGGTGAGTCTCCAGCCCTCCGCAACAATCGGCCACGGGGGTACCCATGACCACGAACTGTGGTAAGTCTTCGTTAAGTGAACCTAGCCCGTAATTGACCCAAGAGCCGATGGTGGGAAAGAATCCATCGACGCGATGCCTGCCTGTGTGGAATTGAAGCTGCGCACCGTGGTTGCTATCCTCGGTCCACATCGAACGGATCAAGCACAACTCATCCGCGCACTGACCTAAGTTGGGCCACCAGTCACTGATCTCAAGTCCGCTTTGACCCCACTTTTTGAATCCAACTTGCAGTGGATAAATCTCGGTCCTAACAAATCCATTGTTGGGATCAAACGCGACGACTCGTTCGTTGGCCATAAATGGAGATTTCAAGATATTGCCATACGGAGTTTCGTCGAACGTCTTGCCCGCATACGTATTGAGTGCTGGCTTTGGGTCAAACGACTCCATATGGCTTGCGCCGCCGATCATGAAAAGCCAAATGATGCTCTTGGCTTTCGGGGCGATTCGCTGGATGCTGGAACGCGGGTCCATATTTTGTGAATCAAATCCGATCCCATCGCGTGCAAGCATCGTCGACAACGCAATGCCGCCGAACCCCATTCCGGTATCGAACAGCAATTGGCGTCGCGAAAAAGTCGATTGCGTTTTCATCTTCTAATCCTTATCGAACCGATACAAAGTCGTTATGATTGATCAGGACATGCGCCAAGCTCTGAAGGGTTTGCTCGCTCACGCCATGCTCATTCAAGAATTGTTCGCACTCTGCCGTTTCCTGTTGAGTAGGAGGGCGACTGAGTGTCCTAGCAAAGAGTGTTTCAATGCGAGCCTGCGATCGTTGATCGGGTTCATTAAACGCTTGACTGCCGAGATTTCTTGAAGCGGTTCGGGCGAGAGCACTATTGGCCAATACCAATGCTTGTTGGGGAATGATACTGGGACGACGTTGGTAACATTCGGCAGGGCTTGCCGCATCAAACATGACCATCATCGTCATCTGCTTTTCGTAAGCGTGTCGGAAATAGATCGATCGACGCATTACTTTTTCGCCTTGCTCCTCGTCGATATCGGGGCCACCCGAGCTTCGATCCAACAGCCCACCAGCAACGAGAACACTATCTCGAACTTCTTCGGCTTCCAGCCTTCGAACATTTGCTCGCCAATAGTATCGATTGTCCGGATCAATTCTCTTTGGGCCGGCCATCTGGTCGACATTGCCAGAAGAGGCGCGGCGGTATGCCTTGGAACAAACAATCGATCGATGCAAACGTTTCATGTCCCATCCGCTATCGATCAGATCGGCAGCCAGAATATCCAAGACTTCCACCAATTCAGGTTGAGGAGTCTTCATTCCAAAATCGAAAACGTTCTCGACGAGTGGCGATCCAAAATGCCGAGCCCAAATGTGATTGACTGCGACTCTCGCCGTAAGTGGATTTTGTTTATCGACAATCCAACGGGCCAACGCAGTCCTTCGCCCCGTGCTCTCACGTGGGTGGCCCGTTGTCACCGGAGTATATGCCTTAAGTTTTCCCGATCCATCGCTGGCCATTAATTTGCGTTGGCTCTCTTGAACCGCAGTCAGCTCTTTTTTTACTTTTTCGACGGCAGCATTCTTCTTCGAGCTGTCTTTGTTGTGCGAGTCTTCGGCTGTTCGCAGCGTCCGTTTTGCAGTCTCTACCTTTAATTCAGCCTCAATCTCACGCCATGCCTGTTCCTTTGATAATGCATGGGGGGCTAGCGCATCGCTCAACACAGAGTCATTCTGCAAATGCTTTGCCTTGTCGGCTGCGAATCGGGCTTGAATGGATGCAAGCGAAGCGACCGCTTCTTGCAGCTTGAGGATTTCGACTTCCAAGTCCGTTTTCAAGGCCTTCACGACAGGGCGATCTGCGCCGTCGAGCACCTTGTCCTTGTTGGACGCTAGGGCTCGATCCAGAGAAGCTCGAACGTCATCGATTTTTTTCCATGCATCTTTGATGGCGAACTGTTCTGCCTCGGGTTGCAACTCGGGGAAACTGCTTGCCAAAGGAATCGGGATCGACTCCAAACGGTACGGGCTTGAGATCGGCAGCGCAGACGGTACGCCTGGTGATATCGGTCTCTCTTTGTCAGGATACTTTTCGTCTCCTCGAAGGAAAAGATTTGTGACTGCGGCTAATTCCTTGTCGTAGGCTCGTGGGAATACCAGCTCATTCGACTTCGACGAAACAAATACGGGGTCTGTCCGAACATGGTGCGGTTCGAAGACAGCGCGAAATCGATAGTAATCGACTTGAGAAATGGGGTCGTACTTGTGATCGTGGCATTTCGAGCAATTGATGGTTAGTCCTAGAAACGCTTTGGCGGTGTGCTCCACGGTCGCATCGAGCCATATATTGCGATTGCTTCGATGGTAATTTCTGGCCAAGAAACCGGTGGCTCGCAATGTATCTTGGTTGAGTGGATCCATTTCGTCAGCTGCCAACATCTCCGTGATCATGCCATCGTAAGGCTTGTTCCGGTTGAGCGATTCGATAATCCAATCGCGCCAGTGCCAAATGTTTCTTTGGCTGCCTCGTAGCTCTTCTTTGTATCCATCCCAGTCGCTGTATCTCCAGATATCCATCCAATGCCGAGCCCAACGCTCTCCGTAAGTTGGTCTGTCTAAAAGTTTCAGCACATAACTCGAATAAGCGTCTGCGCTGTGGTCGGCAGCAAACTCGGTTTGTTCCGAATCGGTTGGAGGTAGTCCCGTTAAGTCAAAGGTCACACGTCGCAATAGTGTCAACGGGTCGGCAGTCGGCAGTGCCACCATGCCAAGTCGACTTTGGGCTGCGTCAATCAACTCATCGATTTTTTGGGCAGTTCCTATTGAGCTTTCAGAGATTGGTTTTCTCGAGATTGGTTGAAATGCCCAGTGATCGCTTGGGCCCGCTATCGTTGGTTCGTCGTTGGGGGCTGGCATACCCTGGGCGATCCACTCCCGAATCCTTGCAATTTGTTCCGATTTGAGCGGGACGCCTTCGCCTGTGGGTGGCATTCGCTCATTTGCGGCAGTCGCCGAGACGCGGATGAGTAACTTGCTCGCATCGGGGGATGAAGCCGTTACCACGGTTCCGTCGTCAGAGCCTTGCTTGATAAATGCTGCAGTATCGAGTCGCAAGCCTGCTTCCTGACGAACTGGGCCATGGCACGCAAAACACTTTTCTTTGAGAACTGGTAGGACATTGCGGGTATAAAGATCTGATCCTTCGTCGGCCCTTACGAGAGCGGTGAAGCATTCAAGGCTCAACCCAATCGTGATGAGCACGTGAGGAACCCATGCTCTAGGTCCATTTCGCGATGAACGGATCGAGTGATGTGTGCGGTGGAACCTACGTCGCATAGAGACGTCCGAAAAATGGGCTGGGGGGTGAGATGGAGCGGTGAGACAACATTATCATAGTCGTTTGCATTACGATTGTGCAAAACATAACCCCCGCCACCACCTTTCCTGAAGAGAATCGCCATGAACTCCATCCCTCGTCGACGTGCCCTTCAGTGTTTAGGCGGTGTTGCGTTGATTCCATGGATGGAAGCCTCCATGCATCGATCTCTTGCAAATTGTTCCGTCGCAAATAGGAGCCCCGCAGCACCAAGAATCAAAATTGGGCAAATCGGCGTCGGTCACGGGCACGCGAACAAAATCTCGTCGTACCGAGCGTCAGCCGACTACGAA
>JBEBHM010000074.1:0-17689 GCA_040080875.1 Pirellula sp. | reverse complement strand
CCTGCATGGCTGCAGATCGACCCATTGGCGGTCATGATGAATGAGCGAGACAAAAGGTTCCACAAGGAAGAGATCAGTGCAGGCGAGAAGCTGTTCGAGTAGCTTTGGGTTGGGGGTTGTAAATCAAGGGCCGCCCACGAGTTCAAATTGCACGTTAGAGTCTTGAGGTTTCGCAACGGACATCTTGAGCGTTGGGGAAACGGCATTCGAGATTTCTACGCGAACGAGCACTTTGTGTCGACCGACATCCAATGTGGAATCAAAATGGGGACGCGAATCCTGGGGCTGATCGTTCAACCAAATCTGGAATTTCTCCGTGCACTCCACTTGGAATAGAACCTTGCCAGCAGTATTGATTTGAACTTCGCTTTGGAGGATCGCCACGGTTGGTTCGTCTTTGATTCTAAGCTCGTTTAGGGGAAGGAAACCTGAGACCATTGCAAACGCGCTGTTCCAATTTTCCTGAATAGAGTTGAGTACAAGCTGACGAATGTGCTCCAAATGTGGTACTTCGCTTGTAAGTTCGGCAGGTGGATCTTTCAAGACTCGCCATCGTTGGACATTCGGTATCTTGCTCGGAGCAAACGGGCCGGGCTTTCCTAGCTCGGAAATGAATTTTGCTAAATCGATTACTTCGTCTTGTGTCAAGAACTTCGTCAACCCTTGAGGCATTTGGGACTTGCCTTCTTTCTCGTCCTCAATGTCAGCGGTAGCAATTTTAATGGTTTGTCCCTGGGAATCTCGAATAAGGACTCGATTGTCGTCTCGATCCACGATTACTCCACTTAGAAGTTTTCCATCTTCCATCAAAAAGATCGTATTGACGTACTGTTCCTTTACGGCAAGGTTGGGGTTGAGAATGGAGTTGATGACGTAGTCGACCGGCGACGAGACGCCGATGGCGCTCAAATCCGGTCCAACTTGGCCGCCAGCGCGATGGATGCTATGACACTTGAAGCAGCTAAGTTCTGCTCGGCGAAAGACTTGTTCGCCTCGGGCGGCATTACCATGCGCGATGACCTGTTCTACAAGTTTGGCGACATCTTCTTGCGTTGGCGGAGGCGGGTCGCTTGCAACGCCAGCTGCAAGGCTCAATACGTTGGATAGAGCAGAGTCGCTTCGCCCGATCGAATACATAAACCGCAAGGCCATCTTAGCAACGTCATCTGAGGGTTTTTTGCCATCGAGGGCATTCGCAAGCTGATCCGAGCCGTTCTGTTGATTAAGAATCGCGGTGAGCATTTCCTGAACGTTATCTGTCCTTTTCGCGTCCAGGAGGACAATTGCTGCTTGTTGGCATGCCATTTGAATGTCCAACGTCGTTAGCGCGGTTACCGCTTGCGTCCGAGTATCAATGGAATGCTGTTTGTTAGACAATTCGAGCAGTGTCTTTAAGCTTCCTTTGCCGAGGATTGCGACCAAGCCACTGATTGCGGCTTGGCGTAGATCGGAAGCCGAATTGTCATTGGTCGCAATCGACTCAATTGAATCTGCGACCGACGGCACTTGCCAAGCCGAAGCGAGCCGGACAGCAAGCAGCTGCTGTTGCGCGTCCTTGTCCTCCAATAATTGGGCCATGGAAGAGAGTGATCCTGAGGGCTTGGTTTTGCGAGTGGTCGCAGCATCGGTGAGCCATGCGGTGACTTTCATTTTCAAGTCGCGTGAAAAGCCATCCGGCTTCAACAGTTCGTCGAAGACAACTCGCAGATCGTGCTCATTGCCACGGCTGCAAATCATCTCAACCACAGTGCCGAGCCTCTCAGCAGGAACTCGCCCACTTTGAAACAATTTCATGACTGGCCCGACAGCACTCGGAGGATCGTCGTTCGCGTAACTGCTAGAAATCAATAAAAGCGTGCAAAAACAGATCGGGCTCAACCACGAGCGAGTGAATAACAGGACAGCGTCTGGCGTGGAATTCATAAAGTTTTCGATGAATGCATAAGCATGAAACGGATTGCGAAGGAACATCTTATGCAAAGTACTCCTGATTGCCAAGAAAACGAGCTTCTAAATGTCGTTTTGTCAAATATCGCCATCCAATAGTTGCATTTGACGATTTCGGTATACTCAGAGAATGTTCCTTGGCGGTGAATTTACGCTTTTCTTTTCCACTTCAAAACGTGATACCATGAACTTACTCCATCTACAAATCGCTTTTGCGTTAGGCTTGTCACTTGTTTGCGGAAAGCTGTATTCGGAGGATCCGTCTCGGGGAAAGCAGGTTGAACAGCAGTTTGTTTCCAAGGATGCGGCCACCGTTTCGTATCTACTGTATTTACCGAGCGAATACCAAGCTGGCAAGAAACTACCTCTGATGTTGTTTTTGCATGGTCGAGGCGAAAGCAACGGACCCCTGAGCTTAGTTTCAAAGTGGGGACCACCACAGTTAGCAGCCCGTGGCGAGCATTTTCCATTCATCCTTGTTTCACCTCAATGCCCCAGGGACGACAACTGGGCGAGCCCGACTCAACAAACGCGGCTGGGCGAGTTATTGGACGCCGTGATATCGAAGTATGGGGCGGATAAGTCCCGGATCTATCTATCGGGATTGAGCATGGGGGGAGCAGGGTCTTGGAGAATGGCGGCAGACAACGCAACTCGTTTCGCGGCGGTAGTACCCATTTGCGGACGTGGGAATTTGAAAGACGTTGACCAACTGAAGAATGTCCCCATTTGGGTTTTCGTAGGCGACCAAGATGGCGTATACCAATCGAACGTCGAACTGAAAGACGCGATCGTGAAAGCGGGCAGTCAGTCGATTCGGCTGACTACGCTTGAGAACATTGGGCACAATAGTTGGTCCGCAGCGTATGCGTCTCCCGACCTCTACAGTTGGCTGGAGAAACAGTCGCTTACTCTGACCGAGAAATAGTCCAGGTAGTCCCTTCTTTTCCATCTTGCAGCGCGATGCCGATGGCATGGAGGCCATTGCGGACAGAATCGGACATGGCGAAATCTCTCTTCAATCGTGCATCGCTTCGCACTTGAATCAAGAGTTTCATCAATCCATCGAGAATGGCGGTCGCATCGTCGTTGCTACTGGATAGTTTTGGTGCCTTCATAAAGATCCCAAGAATCGCTCCCAGCTCCTTCAAGATCTTCATACCTTGAACAAAAAGCTCGATATTGCCATGTGTTCTGCGAGCGGTTTCTTCAAGGTGTTCGGTGTCGATGAATCGGTTGATCGATCGAGCCAACTCAAACAAATCACCGGTCGCACCACCGGTATTGAAATCGTCATCCATTTTCGAAAGGAACGATTCTCTCAGTCGGAGCACTTCCAAAATGGCTGGATTGGAAGTGTTGGGTACAACAAACTCTGCTCGATGCTTGCAGTAGCTCATGGCCGCATCGTCGTAAAATGAAATGCCAGTAATTCGTTCGAACCGCTCGAAAAGGCGATAGAACGATTCTAAGGACGCGCCAGCTTCGGCGAGCTGTTCGTCGCCAAAGATGGTGGTGGAACGGTAGTGCGATCGCAACAAAAAGAAACGGATACGTTCACCAGTATGGCGTTCGATGAGTTTGGCAAGCCCACCTGCACCTTTGCTTCTGGAGATCTTGGTCTCGGCAGTTCCCTGTGGAGCAGCAGCGTTGGCACCGACGGAGTCGGCGGCAGCTTCGCCTCGATCATTTTTGCCGCCGACTTTGCCCTTCGCTTCGGCGGCTTGCATGAGTCCGTTGTGCAACCAATAGCTCACCATCGGTGCTCCATGGCAGCAACGACTTTGGGCCAATTCGTTCTCATGATGAGGAAAAACCAGATCAAGTCCGCCGCCGTGAATGTCAAAAGTTTTGCCTAGGATCCGTCGACTCATGGCCGAGCATTCAATGTGCCAACCGGGACGCCCATCTCCCCAGGGACTCGGCCAACTAGGCTCGTCCGCCTTGGCTGACTTCCACAGAGCAAAGTCGCCGGGTGAACGCTTGCGCGATGCAGCGTCTCCTCCCTCACCCTGCTGAGCATCCGCAGTTCGATTGCTCAATTGACCATATTGGTTGTCTTTCAACACATCAAAGAAGACATCGCCGCCGCTGACGTATGCAAAACCTCTTCCGATGAGTTCCTCTACGAAGTGAATGATCTCTTCGATGTTGTCTGTCGCTCTAGGCAAGTGATCAATTTGGTCCACGCCCAAAGATTGGAGGTTCGACAAATAGTCTGCGGTCATCGCGGTTGCGAGCTGGAACATGGAAATCCCTTTTTCGCGTGACCGGTTGATCAATTTATCATCGACGTCTGTGATGTTGACGACCCATGTCACGTCGTAACCGCAGTAGTTCAAGAATCTCTTAATCGTATCGAAGATAACCGGCCCCACCATGTGGCCGATGTGCGCCTCCGCGTAAACCGTTGGACCGCACAGGTACATTCCTACCTTGCCAGGTTGAATCGTCTGAAAGACTTCTTTGTTTTTCGAGAGCGTGTTGTAAATTCGGATCGTGTTGGTGGTCACAGGTAGAGACTAGGGATGGAGGAAGAAACGAATTCAAGTCCGCAATTCTAACAAATTTGAGCCGTTCGACGACAGGCAGATTCGCCAATGATTTTGTATCGCAGTGGCGACTTATCCAAATCTATTGACGCCTCAATTGAAAAAGTTTGAACATCGGATCGGATATCTTTGACGCGCTGGCATCCGATAGTTCTTGGGAAAGGATTTGGTCGAGTTGCCCCTGGAAGATCTTTTCTGCTTGCCCACCATCGAAGTATGCGGCACCCTCTTGAGTTTTTCGCATCGATGCGATCATTTGCGAGAAGAGAGTTTGGCCGACAAAATCCTGAAATGCTTTGCGTAAATCTTCGGACTCGTTGCCTGCCTGGCTGTTATTCTTGATGCCTCCCTCGTTGTTCGAGAGCGAAATATTGTTGGGCTGAAGAGAATCCTCCAGACGGGCTTGGAATCGTTTCCCATCGGCAAGCAGATCGGTTGCGTTGCTCGAGATTTGGTTAACCGACTGGCCTGAATCGGCTTTCCCTGCGAAAGATCCGATATTGCGAATTTCCATGGTTCTTGTGCAATTAGGTTGAGGGGCTGAAAAACTGGATACGGACGAGACGATTACTCGATTATGAGTTCGCCGTAGAGATTGCCTTGTTTTTTCAGGCCTTTGATGATCGCAATGACATCGGTGGTCGGAACGTTCAAGGTGTTCAAGGCGTCGTTTAGGTTCTTTAGCGTTGGTCGGCTTTTGGCGTTGGCTGTGGTTGCTGTCAGTGAGCTTCCGTCCTGTGAGCTGAACGGCACAAATTTGTCTGCTTGCGAACCGCGTGCCGAGATGGTCAGATTTTTGTGGCTGATCGCGACGGGAGCAATCGTGACGTCCTCGCCAATAATGATGACTCCTTCCCGTTCTTGGATGTAGACTCGCTTGCGATTATGGTGACCAAGCAATTGCAGGTCCATGATCAAGGAGACAAATGCGACCGGCTTCTCTTTATAGAAACCCGGAACCGTCACTTCGATAGTAGTTTGGTCGATGGCTCTGGCCATATCGCTTGCTTCTGGCCTAGGAGCCATGCTATTCGGATTTGCCTGCGACGAAAGCCCTTTCTTGTGAAAGATGTTGATGGCATCCTCGATCAGTTGCGAAGTTTCAATCGAACGATGTGCAGGGTCAACAATCAATGTGACTTTGTTGTTTGCGATGAATTCATTGGCGATGGTCGATTCCATTTTGCAGCCTTTGATAATTTTTGCCGACGTCGACAGTCTTGGGTCGTCGAGTGTGATAGGCCCGCTCGCAAGAGCTAAGACGATAGGGCTATCTGCACGCGGGCCAAATAGCGGTGTCAGCATTAGATGGCCACCCTCGAGGCTTTTCGCACTCGTCGTACTGACCGTGCAATTCAGTTTGTCCCCTTGCTGGACGCCCGTAGCAGGGATGGTTACCTCCACAAATACGGTGGCAACATTCTTTAGATTCCCAAGTTCCTTCTCAATCAAACGACCTTGATTGTCGCTCGAAATTTGACCACCCATCTTTTGCATGATCTGAGCTATTTGACGCTGCAGCGGTTTGTTATCACCGTCGCCGGTCCCCTTGAGCCCAACGACAAATCCGTGCCCTTGAAGCGTGTTCTCTTCTTGGCCCTTCAGGCGACATAGATCTTTGATGCGAAGATCGGTCTGAGCCAAAATCGCACTCGACAAAAACAAGAGATACAATGCCGCCATCATGCCGCAATTTACAATCGCTTGATTCAAACTGCGAAGTACAATTGATCTCATAATTGAAAGTCTCGAAAACAAGGTCAATGAGCCTAAGTAATGGTGCGCAATTTCGCCGTAGCGGAACGCGTCAAGTGCTTCGACAACGCTCGAAAACCTTGACGGTTTCCACTACATGCGAGCAGAATGGCGCACGCTCCTATTGGTTTTGGCAAGGTATCCGACAAAGGATGACATAGACATATAGAATCAACCAAAACACGATTCCAGAGGGATCTACCTAAATGGGCAAATTGGGCGATCTGCGGCAATCAATTGCAGTACGAGAGTAGAGCAGTTGTCCCAATTGCGTCCGAGACGAATGAGACGATTTGGTCGAACGCTCTGCAATGAAATTCTTTCAGGAAACGATTGGGACAATCGTTCAACTGTTCAGGAAACGATTGGGACAATCGTTCTACTCTTGCCGGAGACAATTGGGACGAGTGTTTTACTCTGGAAGTTGTGCGGCTTGGATTCCGTTTTGCCCGCCTACGGCAATGCTGCCTGTTTCTACGCAAAGGGTTACTTCGTATATTCTGCCAACGCCGAGGGGCGACTCTCGAACGACCTCACATGTCGCGAAGTTAACGATCCGTAACACTCCATCGTTGCAACCAATTAGCAATTGACTACCATCTCGAGTCCAAGACATCGCCCTCGGAATAGACGGCAATCTGCCAAAACGCACAAGGCGACCATCTTCGGGTTGCCAAATGCGAACCGTCCGATCTTCGCTAATCGAAGCAAGAATGGATTTACTTGCATCCGTTTGGCGAGCAACATCCGGTCGGGTCGCGATGGCGTTGACACTTCCCACATGATTGTCAAGCGTTCGAATATGGGTGCCCGACATGGGATTCCAAATCTGAATCGTGAAATCCGCTCCTGCGGACGCAATCGCGTTCGACTCCTTGAGGTATTCCAAAGCAAGAACACTCCGCGAGTGACCAACATAGCGAGTTACCTCGCGATGATTTTCGGAGTCAAAAACAATGCAGATACCGTCGGCTCCAGCAGTCGCGTACCGACGACCGTCACTTGACCAACTCACTCGATAAACGACGTCGGCATGTGGCGATGTACGAACGAAGCGCCGCATACTGGGCCATTCATAGATTTCGACGATGCCCGCCTCGCTCGGCTCCCCGCCACAGACTGCGAAGCGTCGTCCGCCAGGCGCAAACTTAAGATCATGGACATGATCCATGCCGGCTGAAACCTGCCCCTGCGGCTCCAACGATGGCCATGAACGAATTTCAATTCCGTTTTGCGATCCAATCAAGAGATGTTTGTGTTCTGGCGAAAACGCAATTGCCGTAACGGGCGAAGCCGCCGATGCGAAGTACGTCGAGAAGTAAGTCGAGACGTAGAGCGTCGACACCGCACACAGCCAACAACGTACTCGCACAATTCGGATTCTGCCATCGATGCGATGTTCAAGCACTTATCAACTCTTGAATCATTTGGCCACCCTGATTAACGGGGACAGGTCGACCATCTCGCGTTCGTAACTCCAGATCGGGATCGACCCCAAGTAGCGTGTATATTGTTCGCGCCAAGTCGTTCGGTGTGACCGGGTTGTCACGCGGGCTTTCCCCGACACGATCGCTTGAACCAACGACTTGTCCGCCACGCACACCACCACCGGCAATGGCTACGCTGAATACACGGGGCCAATGATCACGCCCCCCTCGAGGGTTAAGCTTAGGTGTTCGACCAAATTCGCCCATGGCGATTACCAGCGTTTCGTCGAGCAGCCCCCGTTCGGACAGATCTCGAATAAGCGCTGCGAACCCTTGATCAAACGTCGGAATCAGCCCGACGCCTACTTTGGCGCCCGCGTAACCATCTCGCAATTGGAGTGTCAGATTCTCATGCGTGTCCCACCCGCTCATGGTTACATTCACGAACGGGACTCCCCTTTCGATCAACCTTCTCGCCAACAGACAACTTTGTCCAAACATTTTCGGTCCATAGTTCGCACGCACCGCATCCGATTCCTTGGACAGGTCGAACGCTTGCTTGGCTTCTACGCTCGTCACCAGTCGATACGCTCGTTCAAAGGAGCTGTCACTCTGCAGTTCTTGACGCTCGAAACTTGATTGGGCGGCGTCCAATTCTCCAAGAAACTCGCGCCGTCGGTGAATTCGAACTTCGTCCACTCCTGGGAAGAAATTTAAGTCAGGAATCTTGAAGTTTGGCTTGGAGGGATCTCCATGAGTAACGAACGGATCGTACCCCCCCCCCAGAAATCCGGCCCCGGACAACCGACTCTCGGGAATGGCGATATAGGGAGGCAGAACAGAAGTCTCTGATCGAACACTCGACAGCACCGAACCATAACTTGGATACTGCAATACGGGCGACGGTTTGTAGCCGGTCAGTAGATACTGATTGGCAAGTCCGTGCTCACCGAGGGGGGATGTCATCGAACGGACGATGGCAATCTTGTCGCAAACTTTGGCCGTGGCGTTTAGGTGTTCCGAAATTCGAATACCGTCGACATTGGTTGAGATCGCGCGAAATGGACCTCGCACCTCAGCAGGTGCATTGGGCTTCGGGTCAAACATCTCTAAATGGCTCGGGCCGCCGTCCAGCCACAACAGAATACATGACTTGGCGGATGCAACCGTACCCTCCGAAAGTGCTCGTTGCTCGAACCAATTCGCTAAACTCAGCCCTAAAGGCGCGAGGCTTCCGATACGCAGCATGTCTCGGCGAGTCATTCCTTCACAGTTACGATGCGATGGGTGCATGCATATGTTCCTTAATGATTCTCCAAAAAGGAGCGACTGTTGAGCAGACCCCAAACAAAATCCTCCAGTTTGTCGACCCGAAGGCTTGGGTTTGATTCTTGAAGCTTGCTTTTCCAATTCTGAAGCACTTCATGCGATGGTCTGGCGCATAGAGCCCTAGCAAAGAATTCATTGACGATCGATTCATTGGTCAAACCGTCCAGAATCATCCGATGCAAACGGCCCTTGGGGTCGATTATCTTGGAATTGATCAATGATCCGTTCATCAAATGCAACTGTGCCGACAATCCTCGACCGTTTGGGCTTTCGGTTTCGCACGACTTGACTCGGCTGCATCGACCGAGGACTTCAAGGCTAGGCTCGGGTTCGATTGGATCGACGAGGTGTATAGCGCGGACCGAATCAGCGCGTCCTCGGAATTGATTCGGAACATCCATCACATCCGCGATTGCATCCAGAATTACCTCCGGCGCCAATGGTCGAGGATAAGCGTGAGAATAGAAACGATCATCCAACGCATTGTTTACATTGGCATCGGAGCTAGTGGCATACGTCTGGCTCAGCGCAATGAGTTTTAGCGTGTGTCGAATGTTGAATTCATTTGCGATAAAGTCCGTGGCCAATCGGTCAAGTAACGCAGGGTGTGTGGGCAAGTTGGTCTCCCGCAAATCGTCTACCGGCTCGACCAATCCGCGTCCAAACATGCTCTTCCAAAGTCGATTGACGGTGGCTTTGGCAAAGTACTTGTTTTGGCTGTCCGTTAGCCATTGAGCAAGCCGTTCTCGATGGTCCCCGTCGATAGCCAAGTCCGTATCTCCAGGTAACCTAGGAATCGCCGGCTCGTTGGTCCGAAGATTGGTGACGGCCCCTCGGGACGAAACTCGCACTTCTCGGCCTCGATCGATCTTGGCAAAGATGGCTGCCAGCCCGTGATAATCATCCTGCGTCCAGCGATCGAGCGGATGGTTGTGACAATTCGCACATCCGATCTGCACCCCCATAAACACTTGTCCGACTCGTTCCGCATGTTCGCGAGCGTCTCCAACCATCCGAGAAAAATTGGATGGACCAATCCAATGAGAGTCACCCACGGCAGTCAACAACTGGCTGGCAATCTTGTCGAATCCCGTTCCATTTGCCAATTCCTTCCGAAGCCAGTCCGCATAAGTTTTGACACACTCTGTGTCGTTTGGCAAAGAATGCATCCGGAGCAATTTTGAAAAGTTCAGCGTCCAGTAATCGTTGAACGCCTCGCTAGCCAACAGCTCTTCGATCCATCGTGTTCGAGCTTCCGAAGTGTCTTGAACGCGAAACAGCTCGGTGTCTTCCATGGATGGTAAGCGACCGGTCAAATCCAACGTGACGCGACGAATCCATTCCGTACCAGTAGCTGGCCTCGATTTGGGAATTCGCAGCTCACTCAACACGCGGCAGATCTCATCGTCAATGAAATTGATGCGAGATTCCGATACAAGATCCACTTCTGGGGCATCGAACGGAATGTTGAACTGCAACGGTACGACACGATTGAGATATCGGGCGACGATCGAGTGCTGGCCGCGTCGCTTGACAATTGCGATCACCTCAGAATCGGATTCTGAAATGACTACTGACGAAGGGTCCGACGATGTAAATGTAGTTCGCTGGGTTACATCCACGTGGATTAGATGAGGGTTGAGAGTTGAGGGTTGAGGGGTAAAGCTGGCGGCGACTTTCAATGAAAAACTGGCGACATGCGGACTGTCAGTACGCTTAAGTGTCGTAATTTGCAGGTCGGTCAAACTCTGAGAGAGTCCTCGGGGAGTTCCCGCGTCGATCCACTTCAGGATTTGGTGGTAGTTTCGAGAACCTTCTTCGAGAACCAAATCACCTCCATGATCCAGTTTCCCGCTTGGCTTAGCAATGATCAGACTGCGAAGGGGCTTAGCGAGATTGGTGCGCCGGCCTTCGTACTCGTGAACGATTGAGTGATAGTCGCCTTCAGGATTCGAACCTAACAAGGAGAGCTTGAATCCGCCACGGCCCGCAGCAGCACCGTGGCAAGCTCCTGCGTTGCAGCCTGACTTGGTCAGGATCGGAACGATCTCGGTTTGAAAATCAACGCTGTCAGCGGCAAGCAACCTGCCCGAGAAAGCAAACAAGATGAAAGTGCAAAAGCGAATGCCAAAAGAGTCATTCCCAACGTGCTGGCGGCGTCCAGAGAACAGTGGACCATTGAACAGTAATTGATGGGAGCCGTCCATTATTTACGATCGCGTGGATTGTCAGCCTTGTCTTTGCTTTCGCCCCCTTTGGATATTGGGGTATCTGCGGCTTTCGGCGTATCCGGCTTGATTCCATATTCTTTGGCCCACTTCGCAAGGTATTCTTGGGCGGCGGGAGTACCATAGGTTTCAAGGCGACCCGAGTTGACGATCGTGGTCGCAATACGTCCCAATTCCGTCTTGGCGCCTTCGTTTTTCTCTACGAACTCGACCACGACCTTGGCCGCTCTCGCGACGTCTTCCTGTGTCGCCGCCCTGCTGATGACTGGGGCTATATAGGGACGCAAATCTGGAACCGAGGTTGCAGCTTTGGGTTGCATTCGCTCGTTGGCGTTGGTGCCGATCAGCGTCTCAAGCTTTGGCACGGAACCACCGACGTGTGAGACAACTTTCTCCACGATGGGAATCAGATCGGACTGCAAACTAGGCTGAACCAAAGCATAATTGCCAGTCACTTTGTTTTCCTTGCCTACGAGGATCGTCAACATAACTTTTCGATTGAGACCGTATGCACCAGGTCCCTCGCGACCGTCGACCGAAATGCCTATGGGAACCTTTTCAGCGAAGCCATGCTTGATTCGTTTTAACGTGATTTCCGCTTCGGTCGCATCATCATCAAGCCACACAACACCTGTCGTCAGCCCATCCTTGGCCCGATCCCGTGTGTATTGCGTCAGACTTCTGGTGAATCCGATCGATTGGCGATTCAATTCATGAACAAAGACGAGCACAATGGCTTTGCCGTTCGCCTCACTCACAAAATCGATTTCTCGCCCAGCGTCTTGGTCGTACACGCCCCGAACTTTGAACGGAACAAGCGGCTCGCCTACCTGCGGTCCAGAAAACACTTTGTCCTGTCCAAAGGCATTCAACGAAAGTATGCAGACAATGACCAAGATGAACGATGTTCGAATCATGTAATGTATCCTAACTAATAGCAAGAACGACCACTTCCCGCATTCAACCTCGTCTATTCTAACGCAAAGACGTCCCCTTCGATGGGATCCCAGGAAGAAAAACGCTTCCCTTTTTCCATCCCTTCGCGAACAGTCCTGCATCGAGTCATCGATTCGAAAAAGTTGCAACGCAGAGTTCATCGCAGTTCGATGGGCGTCCATGCTCGAGCTGCTGGCCCGACGTATTCGGCCGCAGGTCGGATCAGTCGGTTGTCACTGCGTTGTTCAAAAACATGTGCCGCCCAACCTGAAATTCGCGAAATCACAAACAACGGAGTGAACATGGGGGTCGGAATGCCAAGGCATCGATAAGCAGAAGCGCTGTAGAAGTCGAGGTTTGGAAACATCCCTTTTTCACGCCGCATGACTTGCTCGATTCGCTCTGAGATTGGATACAAGACCGTGTCGCCAGCCTCCTCGCACAAGAGTTTCGACCAGCGTTGTATAACATCCGAGCGAGGGTCCGCCTTCTTGTAGACTCGATGTCCGAATCCCATTATTTTTTGTTTTCGAGATAGCATCTCGAGCAGGCTGGCCTCCGCATCATCAGGAGATTGAAATCGATCGATCAGTTCCATTGCCGCTTCGTTTGCACCTCCATGCAATGGCCCTCTCAACGCTCCTATACCGGCTACGATCGACGAATAAAAGTCGGACAAGGTAGACGCAACAATTCTCGCAGTAAATGTGGAAGCGTTGAACTCGTGCTCGGCATAAAGAATGAGCGAGACATCCATGGCTCGCACATGCAATTCGCTCGCCGGACGATCGTGCAAACACCGCAAAAAGTACTCTGCCAGCGAGCCAGTCTCCGAACTCGCTACCATTCTGCGCCCTGAATTCTGGAAATGATACCAATAAAGAAGCATGGTCGGAGTGCATGCAAGCAATCGTTCTGCGGCGCGATACTGCTCGGAGAAGTCCTTTTCAGGCTCCAACGCCCCCAACACAGAACAACCAGTTCGCAAAACGTCCATGGGATGCGACGAACTTGGAAGTTGCTCAAGAACGTTTTTTAGCGGACTCGGCAAATCTCGCAGTTTGGACAACCGATCTTGGAAACCCCTCAGTTCTGATTGCGTAGGCAACTGGCCATAAAGAAGAAGATAGGCCACTTCTTCATAGCACGCATGTTCCGAGAGATCCTCGATGCTGTAACCGAGATAGGTGAGACCACCCCCCTCCACACCGACCGTGCTCAATTTTGTTTGGCCCGCAAGAATCCCCTCTAGGCCACCTTTGTTAACTTTGTTCATGACGATTATTGTCCTGGTCCAACTTCTTCTCGGATGCGTGATACTGGAGTAGATCGTAAAGTTGATCTCTTGTTTGCAACGAATTCAAAAACGCTTTCTGCGTACCGTCCGAACGAAGGGTCTCATACGCGACGCGAACGGCGTGATTCATTGCCCGCATGCCGGTCAACGGATACAGGACCATCTGAATGCCACACGCCCTGAACTCGTCCAACGTAAAGTAAGGCGTTCGACCAAACTCCGTCATGTTTGCAAGGACCGGAACCGCGATCGACTGGGTGAATCGGCGGTAATCTTGAAGCGATTCGATGGCTTCTGCAAAAATCATGTCAGCCCCTGCCGAAACATAAGCTCCAGCTCGCACGATGGCAGCCTCAATGCCTTCGACCGCCACGGCATCGGTTCGGGCCATGACGACGAAATCAGGATCCCGTCGGCTGCGGACTGCCGCTTGGATTCTAGCTTGCATTTCTTCGGAATCGACGAGCTGCTTTCCAGGTCGGTGACCGCATCGCTTGGCGGCAACTTGATCCTCCATGTGGACGCCAGCAACACCAACCCGCTCAAGCTCGCGAATAGCGCGTCGGATCGTCAATTCTGTGCCCCAGCCGGTGTCGATATCAACCAAAAGTGGCAACGCGGAAGCAGCCGTAATTCGAGCGGCATCCGTTACGACATCGTTGAGGCTAGTGATCCCAAGATCAGGCAAACCGTGCGATGCGTTGGCGACCCCAGCGCCGGATAAATAAAGAGCTCGAAACCCCGCTCGCTCAGCTTGCATTGCGCACAAGGCGTTGATCGCTCCGACGATTTGAAGTGGATTCTCATGTAGCAATGCACTGCGGAACTGTCTACCCGGACTCGGTTGAACCATAAAGCACGAATTGGCCCTGCGAACAATATCGAACGAATAGCGAATTTTCTTCGATCCGACGGCCAAACGCAAGCCGGCATGAGAATCGTGGCGGGTCGCTCTTGCGGAGTGCGACTGCTCAAGTGGGACGCGAGTAACATCGACCCACGTACACCAAGGTACACATGATGCTTGAGGGCTATTGACAGTGAGGGTTACTTTTTCTTAGTGGAAGGCAGTATGCGGAAGTTTTGCCATTTGGTTATGGAAAACAGAAAGAGGTGAGAGTCCGTCGTGTGAACGCGAATCATACCCGTTGCGACAACGGTGGTGCCGGCTTTCAGTTGATTGTCCTGCAAGTAACCCATCTCCAACCGGTCAAGCACATTCGCAAGCTCCCCCTCGATCCACACGGAAAGCCGATTCTCTTGCTTATCGGACTCGGTTTCGATCACAAATGTCGGTGCCTGCCCCTCCTTATATAGCTGAGCCACCCCCTCTAACTTTGCAACCGTAAACTTGATGGTAACTTCCTTCTTGTCAAGTTTCGGCTCAAGCTCACCGATCGAGAGCGGCTGCACGCCATCCTTTTGTTTCGATTGGACTGCGTTGCTCGTGGATGTTCCAAGGCAAAAGCAAAGAATCGCAATCGAAACGAAGCTGATAAATCGCCACATTGTACGTTCCCCCGTAGTGTCAGGTATCGCCACCACGTTTATGGGGCAGCGCAAACGAATTGAATTTCGAAGAAAACATCTCGCTCGCAATCATGATAGCAGTCCCTCCCAACAATCGCATTAGGAAGTCGTTGAATCATGTCGACTTACTTGAACCGAGGATAAATTCCGTAGCACAGATAGCTGCGCCGGGGCACAGATAGCTGCGCCGGGCCACAGACAAAAGCCGGACAGGAACGGAGTCTGCTCGTAACAAGTTTTTCATCTGTGCACCGTCCTTGCCATCAGTGCAAACCAAGACTGAAACCAAATTCGCGATTTGTTAACATTATACCTATGAGCGCATTGGGACATGTTTCACTGCTGGAGCTCACGGTTCTGTGGGCACTTCGGCGTCGAACGGAACATTTTCGGCAAAGAAGTATTGAATGAAATAAAATAACGTCGCCGCTACGCCCCAAGACAAACCCACGACGACACCGAAATCCAGCACGCCACGCCACGGTTGCGGTAACAACCGAAACAGGATCACCAGCAGTGCGATCGCCACGACCAACACAAATACCGTGATTCTTCTTCGCCGGGGCGCATCGAAAAACCCCATACAAAAAAACGGAGCCATCAACAGCCGGAATCCAGTACACCGTTTCCTCAGATAGAGCGCACGGGCAGCGACGCGAGGCGAAAACCCTCGCTGAAAACCTCGGTATCCTTCGCTATATGCCATGAACACTGTCCACAGGACAAGCACAATCCAATGATGAATGCCAAGGGTATCGTGCATGGCATCCAAACAATGAGGCACCATGCGGGCCACGCCCCAACCAAGCAAGGCCATGGCTCCGCTCACACCCCAAATTGCACCTAAGTATCCGAATATTGGTTGCAAGTACACTCGCGGCACAACATCCGTTCCGAACGTGCCCTGCCGCGCAGTCGGCCTTTCCCCAGTCAAGCGCACTTCGTGTTGGGAGTCGCTGGATTCACCGATTTCGTTATCATTCGATTCCATTCGTTCCACAATTTTTCTTTGACAGCTACCAGCCCAGATTTCGCATTGAATTAAGGCGATCTGCCGAATGATAGCTTCAAAATAATTGACGGCAATGTGGCAATCGTCGCTAAAACCACCTGCCGTGAGGACGAATGCTAGAGTCGAATGCAAGTTGTGCGTCGGCAACAGTCGTTCACGGGAATGTTGCCGCGCTGAGAATTAACCGATCCATTTATTTTACGTGAAACGTAAATTTGATAGCCGGAGCGACGTTTCGAAACAGCCTTATCCGACTTCTGGCAAGACGTAACCAGCTCGATACTCGCGTGTAAAGAGTTTATTGGCGGCGTCGCTCGTCGAAAGTTCCGTTTTGGGGTCAATCGTCAGCTCCATACCCAGCGACAGTTTCGTCTCCTGAAAGTTGACGTTATTCTCCTTGGAGTACTCCTCAAAACTATCCAGCGTTTCCGCGATGTACTTATTGCTTGACCATCGCACTGGCCGGTCGCTCACCGAAGTGGTTTTACCCAACTGCCAAGAAACGTTGCCCAAGTGTGCTAACGCGCTGGAAAGGTGCCCATCCTCGATGTCCAAATGCAAATCCTTGTGGTTGCGGCTTCGAATGGCTTTGACGAAATTCGCAAAGTGGACTTTGTATTCGCCCCCCGACCATTTGCCGATTTCATTGCCGTCCTTGTCAAACGCCACGCCAGAGGTGTAATTCGGTGCGACCACGTATCCGTCCGTGCCATACCAAAGGTTAGACGCTCCATCGAATGGTTTGACACTTTTAAGTCCAAACGTAACGCGGGACTTGATGTCCAGACCACGCACATCCGAGATGAGCAACGCATCATCCCATTCGTAGAACGTGACTTGACTATTTGCAACATCACCGTTGTCGATGTACCCCAATCGACCACCGATGCTGAGAACTCGTTTCGGCAATTCTTGCTTTCCAAGCCCCCAGCGAGCCTTGTCTAGCTCGTGCGGGTTTTGATTGCCGAGATCTCCGTTGCCGGTCGCCCCAACCCAGTGCCAATCGTAGTGCAACTTCTTTCGGATCGGTACAGCCTTGGGAGCCGGGCCACACCACAGATCGAAATCCATTCCCGTTGGGATGGGGGCGGGCGTGTTAACCATTCCAATGCTTCCACGCCGTCGGAAACAGATGGCTTTGGCCACACTGACTTTTCCGATCTTTCCGCTCTGAACAAACTCAAGTGTTGAGCGCATCCCGGTCATGCTCCGACTTTGGACGCCCATTTGGCAAATGCGACCCAGCTTGCGAGCCCATTGCGTCATCACACGCCCTTCGCGAACGTTATGGCTGCAGGGTTTCTCGATGTAGACATCCTTGCCAGCTTGCATGGCCCAAACCGACATCAACGCGTGCCAATGATTCGGCGTAGCGATCGAAACTGCGTCGATCGTCTTATCCTCTAGCAGTTTTCGTACATCCTGTACGTACTTGGGTTGGATGGCGGAATCTTTGAATTTGCCAATGACCTTTTCATAGGCTCCGGGGTCGCAATCGCAAATGGCAACAACATCCACGTCGGGCAGTTTGAGCCACTCCGATAGATGCGAGCCCCCTTGTCCATTCACGCCGATCGTAGCCACTCGCAGTTTGTCGTTTGGACTGGCTCGTCCCACAGGCGCCGGCTCGGCTGCCTCGCCGCGATTGATTGCAGTACTAGAAGCCAACGCAACAG
>JBEBHM010000678.1:0-4786 GCA_040080875.1 Pirellula sp. | reverse complement strand
CGTATTTATTGGGTAGTGGATCTTGTTAAAGATAAATACACTGCCCACAATTTTCTTAGCCAATATCACCGTCGTATTTATTGGGTAGTGGATCTTGTTAAAGATCCTGCAGCATTGGGATCTTTAAAAAAACAAGATCCACTACGCCCAGCCCCAGCATTTATTCTGTGCGACAGATCTCCAAGTGCCTGCGCCAGGTTTCGTTGTCCATTTTGGGATAATCCGTTCTGAAATGAACACCCCGAGACTCGGTTCTGGCCAACGCGGCCGAGGCCATTTGCAAACTGACACTAAGGATGTTTTGCAGTTCCCAGCCATCGACGGAATTCAAATCATGTGCCAGAACATAGCTGCAATACTGTGGGAGTGCATGAACGGCTTCTAACAGTCGATCTTCGCGGCGTTGAACACCTACGTTCCTCCACATCAGCGAACGGACTGCGTTTCGGATGTCCGCCAAGTCGATCGTTTGACTTGGCTCGCGTTTGGCCGCGTTGAAAATTGGCAGCACACGCAGTTGCCGATCCTCGTTGTTGACAGCGGCTGCGGATGCGTTTCGGCCGGCGATCGCACCATACACTAAGCCTTCGAGCAAACTGTTGGATGCGAGTCGATTGGCTCCGTGCAAACCGCTGCTCGTCACTTCGCCGGCGGCCCACAAACCCGGAATGGTGGTGGCGGCTCGCTCGTCCACCAGGCAGCCACCGATCATGTAGTGAGCGCCCGGTCGAACGGGAATTGGGTCGACGGCGATATCGATGCCGAATCCAGCGCACACCTTGGCAATGCCAGGGAAACGGTTGCGAACGTGGTTTGGCTCTAAGTGCTTCATCGTCAAGTAAACGCATGGCGTGTGCGTTTTCTCCATTTGATTGACGATCGCCTTGCTCACGACATCTCGAGGTGCAAGCTCCAGCCGCGAATCGTAGTCACCCATGAATCGATTTCCGTTCGCATCCAGCAAATAGGCCCCATCGCCGCGCATGGCTTCAGTGATGAGCGTTCTCGAACTACCTGCGATGTAAAGCACCGTCGGATGAAACTGCATAAACTCCATATCTCGCATTACGGCTCCCGCGCGGAAAGCGATCGCGTGACCGTCCCCTGTGGCAACTCTGGGATTGGTCGACTCGCGAAATACTTGGCCGCATCCTCCAGTGCAAAGAATCGTTTCTTTCGCCCAAATCATGATAGGTTTGCCGCCGCGAATGGATGCTACGGCACCGCAGCACCGTCCACCGTGCGTGAGCAAATCGATCGTAAACGTCTCTTGGCAAATCTCGGTGTTGGAACGCTCGAAAGTGTGAGCAATCATGGCCCGCATGATCTCTTTGCCCGTGGCATCCCCCAAAGCATGGATGATTCGTTGATGCGAGTGTCCACCCTCGCGTCCTAAGGCCAGTTGCCCGTCATGTTGATCAAAGCGAGTGCCCCATCGAATCAGCTCCGCTACGCGATCCGGAGCTTCGCGGACCACCATGTCGACGATTCTTGAGTCGCATAAGTCTCCACCAGCGATCACAGTGTCTTGAACGTGATTGTCAAATCGATCCTCAGGATCCCAAACGCTCGCAATCCCTCCCTGCGCGTAGGAACTGTTCGATTCCTCAAGCTTGTCCTTGGTCAAGATCATCGTTTGCAGCGAGGGATCAATCTCGTGAGCAGCACGAAGTCCGGCCAATCCTCCTCCGATAATGAGAACATCGGTGAAATAGTTTCCGCATCGCTTGGGATCGATCGGCACAAGGTATCGCGACGTCAACTGTTGCCACGCTTGGGTCAGCACTTGTCCTGGAATCGAATTGTTCATACATACCATTCCACGAAAGACCGGGAGCGGCTGTCCAGCTTCTTCAAGTCATCTACACGAAATCGGATTCCGTTGGCATCGGTAATCACGACCGATCGCTCGGAAACGCGGCGCACGTCCTCTTCGGAATTGATCACAAAGCTCGTTTCGCCGTGATTGGTCACCACAAACCACTCGCACGGCTCTTGCGTTCCAGAGACGCGAAGGACTCGTTCGATGATGGGAACGAACTCGCGGAGAGCCAACTCGTCGCGAACAAGTTTCGTGCATTCTGGCGATAGGCCGTCGATCGAATCGAAACAGGCGATTTCTTGTCCCTCCGAATTCACGATGGAGATCAATTGGTTGGGCGCTGAAACCGGAAAGAGAGGTACAACAACTACATCGCGATACACTGCCCCGGAGGCGTGGGTCACCATCAAGTGATGCCACTCGTCTCGCGAGAATCGAAAGTCTGATTTGGCGTTATTATGCAGGGTTTTGGTCATGTTTTTATTCGTTTGCATCTGGTCTGGCAGGGCAAGCATCGATCGACCTATTGCGTCGTCAACTTGGGTAATGGAGGTTGTTATGTTATACCTCCCACATCGCCGTGATCTTTAACAAGATTCATTACCGTCAACTCTAATCTTCGGGAACATCGGACGTGTTTCGGACGCGAGGAAAAACGAACCGGTGATGCAGATTAGTTCCTCGTCGAGCGCCCGCGATAATGCAAATTCGACTGCGATCTGGCTCGTAGGTGCGGATAATATCTCGACGTCAGGACTCGAAATACCCTGCCTTCTTGTGAGTTCTTCTAGCTTTTCAACGGGAACGGCTCTCGGATTGTTTTGGAATTGCGTAAGTATGACGCGATCGGAATATCCTAACACCTGCCCAATCATCATTTCATAGTCCTTGTCTTTGGAACAACCAAAGATGATCGTTTTTCGAGAGGGTTGGAATTGGTCACGAAGAGTTTGCAACAACGCTTGAATGGACGCGATGTTGTGCGAAGTGTCAACGATTACCGTGGGACGTTCCGAGACGACTTCGATTCTGCATGACAATTGCGTGTTCGCGATGGAATCCTCAATGCATGCTTGCGGCAAGGCCCATCCGTCAGCAACCAGTCGTTGCCAAGCGGCGATGGCGATGGCCGCGTTGTCCGCTTGATGCTTGCCGAGCATACGGACTGGGATATGCTCCCGTTTCTGCAAAGGGAATCGATGGGTGAGCGGAACGAAGTCCATGACCGATTGCTTGCCGGACTGGTTGTCGCCCTTTGGCTGGTAGTTCTTGGATTTTTGGGGCGAGCAAGACTGGTATTGAGATTCGAAATCGACTCCCAATTCCCAAAGTGGACTTTGGGTTTGAGAACACTTGGCCTGTATGACGTCACGGGCGTCAGTATGGGTAGCCCCGCTGATAACCGGTACATTCGGTTTAATGATCCCAGCCTTTTCTCCGGCGATCAATGCGATGGTGTTTCCAAGTTGCTGTTGGTGATCAAAGCTAATGGATGTAATGATTGCCAAAGAACTTTGGCAAATATTGGTGCTGTCTAACCGGCCTCCAAGGCCCACTTCGATGACGTTGACGTTCGATTGGTGCGTGGCGAACAAGCTCCAGGCAAGTGCGGTCGTCATTTCGAAAAATGTCGGGCAGCCGAGCGCCGTTTGCGAGATCGTGGCGGCACTCTGCCTGAGTTTTCCAACTTGTTCGACCAAGTCAGAAGGGGAACAGGGATTGCCGTTGACCACGAACCTCTCTTCTAGGTGCACCAGATGCGGCGAGGTGTAGAGTCCGACCGTCAACCCGGCACGTCGCAGCGCTTCAGCAATCAACCAAGAAACCGAACCTTTGCCTTTGGTGCCAGCCACGTGGATCACCGGAGCAGCCAAATGTGGGTTTCCAAGCAGTCCTAGGAACTGCTCCATGCGGGCTAGACGGAAGTTTCGCTGATCGTAGGGGCGGTCGGACGACTTTTCGTAGTTGATCCGATCGTATAGATATCGGACCGCTTCGATGTAGAGTGGGTCAAGGCGGTCCATCGATTCCTATTTAGGCGAGCGGCAAGTAATAAATTACGAAACACGTAGGTCCGCATCTCCGAGGCGGACATCTCTGCGTCGGTCCGCATCTCCGAGGCGGACATCTCTGCGTCGGTCCGCATCTCCGAGGCGGACATCTCACGTAGGTCCGCATCTCCGAGGCGGACATCTCACGTTGGTCCGCATCTCCGAGGCGGACATCTCACGTTGGGCCGCATCTCCGAGGCGGACATCTCTGCGTAGGGCCGCATCTCCGAGGCGGACATTTCAGCGTCTCAGAAGATCCGCTGCAACGTTTCCATCTGCCTACCGGTCGCTTTATTAGGGAGTGCGTAGGAATAGTATACGTTCGATGATTCCTTGGAAATGAGACTCTCCGTTTATTTGCATTCAAGTCGCTTATGGGAGGGGTAGGATCGCTTGCCGAGGCAATGTTTGCAATTTATAGTGCTGCATCTCGGACGGTGAGTCGGAGGGGGGCCCAAACCTAGAATCGTTTCGACTGCCAAAATCTGGCTGTTGAACCGATTCTATTGTTTTGTCGTAAGAGCCCCAATCCAGCCGCAAAGCCGATTGGTTACACCCCGCAAGTTTGTTAATCCACGCTCAATTCAGTTACATTTCCTCGCCGATCCCCTTTGGCAACCACCCCTTTTGAACTGATTTTATGTCCACGACAACGGCTACACCCACCTCGAAAGCGGCCTCCACGGATCCTACCAACGTCATTGTGGAAACTCGAAACCTGGGAAAAATCTACCGGGATTTCTGGGGGCGAAAAAAGGTTAACGCCTTGAAATCGCTAGACATCGAAGTCCAGCGAGGAGAAATTTTTGGTTTGTTGGGGCCGAACGGGTCTGGCAAGAGTACGCTCGCCTACACGCTCGTCGGGCATCCGAAGTACGAGATCACGAGCGGGACAATCGAGATCGACGGAGTG
>JBEBHM010000677.1:0-4788 GCA_040080875.1 Pirellula sp. | reverse complement strand
CCTCGATTGTGTGTGTTTTCTATGCATAGCAGACGGGTGCGAACCGAATGGTCGTTTTCCGGGCGAACCAAACCCAGCAACTGCTCCAAGTCGAGCAACGCATTTTTGCCCGTAATGGTTCTTGCTACCAGCCCGCTTAACTGTGCAAACGCTCCCTGTTCGTAGTTGTAGATATGACATCCCGACTCGCAAATAAACTCGTCCCCAGGACTACAATGCATGCGTAGGGCGATTTGGTTCGTCATGGTTCCGCTCGGCATGAAGATAGCGGCTTCCTTTCCGAGCAACTCTGCGATGCGATCTTGGAGCCGAACGACCGTTGGATCGATATCAATCACATCATCGCCGACAGGGGCCGAAAGCATCGCTTGCCGCATGCCCGGGGTTGGCTTAGTTACCGTATCGCTTCGTAAATCGATCATTTGCATGGATCAGGAGGGGTGATGAGGGGTGTTTTTGGTCCGCGTAAGAGCTTAACATATGCTTTCGCGGCAACAACCGACTTTTGTAGGATCCAGCGTCCAGGAACGGAACCATTATGAGCAATTCATCCATTCAATCCCTCGTCGATAGCGGAACCAATCTCTATTTGGATTCGATCGATCCAAAACTCGTCGAGCAAAATCTTGCTTGGGGAGCCGTCGGCGCAACCAGCAACCCTATCATCATTTCAGGTTTGATTCGAAGCGGCAGGTTCGACAGCTCCATCGGAAACTTCATCGATCTCGGACAGGATGACTCCACGATTTGCTGGAATGTTACCGACGAATTGGTAAGCGAGGCGCAAAACGCATTCCACCCCATTTGGCAAAAGACCAGCGGAAATGCAGGCTGGGTTAGCTTTGAATTGGATCCGTTGCTCGAGGATCCAGAGCTCAACTTGCCTCATCAAGAACGAGTCGACAAGTACATTTCCCTCGGCAAGATTTGGGCAAGCGGGCAAGACAACCGCATGATCAAAGTTCCGGCGACACCGGCGGGCTTGGATGCTCTCGAAGAGCTTGCTGCTGCAGGTGTGACGCTCAACGTGACGCTCATCTTTACGATGCGACAGTACGAATTGGCACGCAACGCGGTCTGGCGAGGAGCCCAACGACGCAGTTCACTGGCCCAATTCAAAAGCGTCTATAGCATTTTCGTTTCGCGTATCGATCAGTACACTTCTGACAACTGCAAGCAACTTTCGGCAGCGGCGCAGGGGCAATATGGGATCCTAAATGCCAAGCGAATTTGGAGTGCGAATCAGTCGTTCTGGAAATCCAATCCAACGCCTCTTCAACAGGAAATCATTTTCGCAAGCACCGGTACTAAGAACCCAGCTGACGTCCCTTGGAAATATGTTGCCGCCCTCGCAGGTTCCGATATTCAAACCAACCCACCGGAAACCAATGCGGCGGTTGCCAACAGCAATCAGACATTCACTCGCCAAGTGGGAGCGATGCCGAGCGATGTAATTCAAAAGGAACTTGACGCTACAATCGACGTTCCTCACATGGAACGTACGCTGATGGAACAAGGCGTCGCTAAATTCGTAGCCCCGCAAAAGCAACTGCTCGAAACGATCCGCGAAAAGAGGCTTGCGCTCCGAAAAGTGAATGCTTAAGTCGAGTACCAAAATCGAAAGCCACTCCCATGGTTCGCACCGAAATCTCTCCGTTGAGAACTGTTTTGGTTTTGTTGCTCTGGGTCGTTTTGGTTTCAAGTGAACTGCGCGCCGATGAACGCCAATCGCCCAAACACCGGACTGTTGACTTGAACGTCGGTGAAGTCGTCGAAGTAGAACTGGCTGACAAGACGATCGCGAAAGTCAAAGTTCTTGATCTTCAGGAGATACGCGATACCGTGCGCAAAGCCATTCGCATTGCGCACGTCAAAGTTGACATCAATGGATCCGAAGCCACCATTGCCTCGGCCAACTATCGATTGCCAACCACCGTAGGAAAAGTACAAGTCGATTGTCCAGCAACACACGGCTTGAACGAAAGTGTTGACGCTCGCGACGATCCCTGGGGGCTTCGAAAGGACGTCCGCCTGCGATTGTGGCCTGCGGGTTCGCAGTGGATGCCGTCTGACCAGTTCGTGTATCCGCTACGTCAAAGCTGGTTCGCCAACGCCACTCAAGTCGCAAATGAACCATCGTTCGTCGACGGTGGCGACGCTCCACTCGGGCGAAGGATCTATTATCACTATGGACTCGACCTGGGAGGTACAGAGGGGCTAACCGAAGTGATCGCTGCGACAGACGGTGTCGTGGTCTCCGCAGGCCTCGACAAGGCGCCCGATGTTACCAGTCCGCCCGTGGCCGAACGAGAGGACGTTGTGTATGTACGCGATGCCCGGAATTGGTACTACCGCTACAGCCACCTCAACAAGATCGATGTCGAGTTGGGAAATCGAGTAACCAAGGGACAACGCATTGGTTTGGTCGGAAAGGAGGGCGCAACGGCTTGGTCGCATTTGCACTTTGACATCAAGGCGATGCAACCGTCCGGCAAATGGGGAATCGAGGAAGGATATGCTTTTCTATGGGAAGCCTATCAGCAGCAATTCAAGCCCAACATCATCGCCGTGGCTCGACCTCATCATCTTATCTACGCTGGCGAGAAAGTAACGCTGGATGGATCTCGATCATGGAGCGCGACCGGCAAGATCGATCGCTTTGAATGGACCCTATCCGATGGAAGTACGAGCGATCAACCTCAGTTCGAACGCGTCTACAACAGACCCGGACAGTTCAGCGAAACTCTCAAGGTCACCGATGCGACTGGCAATTCCAGCTACGATTTCGCAACCGTATTAGTCATCGACCGCAAGCTCGTAGATCAATTTTCGCCGACTCTGCATGCAAGCTACTGGCCCACGCTGGACATTCATCCCAACGACCCGGTGACGTTCAAAGTGCGTTCGTTTGCGAGTGAACCACTTGGCGAGACATGGGATTTTGGAGATGGCAGTCCGCGTGTAACAGTCCGATCCGATGGCAACGCCCAACGGCATTCGCCTAATGGTTATGCGGAAACCCAACATCGATTTTCAAAGCCTGGAGACTACATCGCCAGTGTCAAGCACCCGGGCCGCGACGGGCATGAAATGACGTTTCGACTGCATGTGCGCGTACAAGCGTCTCGCCCAACCGACGAACCCCAAGTGATCGAACTTTGGCCAGGAATACCTCCTGACGAGCCGGGCAACATCGGAGCAGAGTACGTACGGAGTTCGCCGGAACTGACTCGTGACAAAGTCGAAGTGACGACGTCGACACGCATGATCACCAACGTTTCCAAGCCAACGTTAACGATCTATCGACCTGATCCCAAGCTCGACACTGGGACTTCGATGTTGATTTGTCCCGGGGGAGGATATTGGAATTTGTATTGGGAGTTGGAGGGTGAAGAGGTAGCCAAGTGGCTGACATCGCAGGGCATCACAGGCATTATCCTTAAGTATCGCGTGCCTCGTCGGCCGGACGAGGACAAGACCCAACCCGCACGTCGTCCATTGCAAGACGCACAACGAGCGGTCAGTCTGGTACGAAGTCGTGCGAAACAGTGGGGGCTAAATCCGGACCGGATTGGCATGATAGGTTTTTCCGCAGGAGGCCACTTGGCGATTGCGACCGCGATGAATTTTGATCAGCGCGCTTATCCGGCGATGGATGAAGTGGATCAAGTCAGTCCGCGTCCTGATTTTGCGATCGCAGCCTATTCTGGTTATCTGAAGGTCAAAGACAAGTTCGAGTTGACGCCGGACCTGAAAGTTTCGTACAGGGTTCCACCGGTTTTTTTGGTTCATGGAAGTCAAGATCCGATCAGCCCACCTTCGCACAGCGTGGTCTTGTATCTTGCGCTACAGCAGGCGGGAGTGCCAGTCGAGCTTCATGTCTATGCCTCGACGACTCACGACTTTGGAGTTCGTTCCGCAGCACGCCCGTACACGCACTGGACCGACGCCTGTGTGCGCTGGCTGGAGGATCAGAAACTCGTTACACCGTCGTCAAAATAACGACGAAAACATACAGATGTCTGGCACTGCGTAATTCCATACGGGTGACTGGGACTTTGTATTCTTTTTCGAGACTGGACGGAGTACATGGGGGACCCGGCGTTGGTGATGGCGTTACTGGATCGAGTTTCGGACAACGCAATCGCGTTTCGTTTCGAAGGCAAGTCGTACCGCAAGCACCGGACCAAGCAAGCGACCTAAGATGCCGTGGGTTGACTATCGGGAGCTCCGGGACCGACTGGTAGCAGAAGACGTTTTAGTCTGGATGGGTTGGCAGGCGAAGGTGTGTCGCGGAGACTATCTACGAGGTAGCTGCCCATTCTGTGGGGCAGCCGATTCGGCCAAGGGTAATACATTCTCGGTGCATCGCATTCGCAAGCTCTTTCAATGCTTCCGCTGCAAGCAGGGCGGCAATCTTCTGGATCTGTGGAGTCGATACTTCAAGATTGATCTAAACACGGCTGCAGTTGAACTGAGCAAGAATCTTCGCGACCGCTCAAGTTCCATATCTAGCAACTCGGAATCGCCACCGCACCGGCCACCAAATTAGCAACCAGCCAACCGTCCAAACCGGAAAAGTTGTTCAATTCCTAGCCGGAATCGACAAGCAAGGCGGGAGGGACTTCGATGCGATCGCGCGAGCTCGCCAGGAGCATTCAGGTCCGATATTGGGCGAGTTCAAGAATTGGTTGGAAGGAGAGCTCAATGGCGGACGAATACTGCCGAAGAGTTTGATCAAGAGCGCGTTCACATACACACTGACTCAATGGAATGCGTTGTGTCGCT
>JBEBHM010000676.1:0-4788 GCA_040080875.1 Pirellula sp. | reverse complement strand
GCTCACGCCATGAGTTCCGACGCCGAGAAATGTTTGGCGGCCGGATGCAACGAGCATCTTTCGAAACCCATCGACCGAAATCGGCTCATCGATACATGTGTAAAATGGGCAGTCTAAGGAGTGGCGGCCGTGAGGCGTTCGAGCATCGCCACAAAGGCTTCGATGTCCGGAGTCAAGTCGTCACCAGAAGACAAATTGGCAATTCGAGTCTCTAAACTCTGCGCTTGGAAGGATGCTTCTGAAAATCCATAACCACCGCACGCACCCTTGAGCTGGTGCACCAAGGTCTTCAATCTGTCGAGATTTTCGTCTTCCAGAGCTTGACGCAATTGGGCGATCCTAGCTGGTATTTCGGAAACAAACTGCTTGAGAATCTCACGAAATTCTGGGTCGAACGATAGTGACGAGTATTTGATTTCCATGGCTCGCAATCAATAGGAGGCAATATCCAGACGATGGCTAATACCGCGTCCAAATTAACCAAGGGAATAGGACCGTGCAATCCACCAAGTGCTTCCGATAGGTCGTGCATGCGGAGTGTTGAAAAGCTGAGCAAAGGCGTGTTGGCGTTGAATCGTGCCCCCGACAACGCTATGATCCAAAACTGAAAGACAATCGAGAAACGACAGCGACTCGTCCAAACGGAGTGTAGCGAAAATGAAATCGAGCGGAGTGGAGTTTTTCAATACACCTTTGGAATGTGCCCATTCGTGGAGTGTACTACCTGCTTCGGAACAGTCGAACCGCTTGACGGTGTTGCTTGTTGAGGATGACCCTGCACTGCGAAGGCTGGTGAAACATGGGCTTGAGAACCGATCGTTTCAAGTAATTGAGTGTTCAACCTACGCAGAGGCAAACAATGCAATCGACGCGCGCGAGGTTGCTTTGGCGATCGTAGATCTGAGCCTTCCAGACGCGTCTGGCGGTTTAGTGTTGCAAAAGATCGCAAAACAATTTCCTAATACCAAAGTATTGATTTTTACGTCCAGTTCAGATCTCTCTTCTGCGGTCGAGGCGATCGAACACAGGGCATTCGCTTTCGTGGAAAAGTCGCTCGGCATCCATCACTTGATGTCGCAGGTGGAGCGTGCGTCGGTCGCCTATCTGCGCGACGCATTGTCCGCGTCGCAGCTCGAAAACAATCTGCAGATAAGTCTGTTGGATGCGATCGACGAAGCCGCCATCGCGACCGACACTCGATTCCGAATTATCTTCGCCAATAGATTTTCTCGCGAATTGATTGGAGTCGGAGATCTCCCACTGTTGGGTGAACGAATCGACCAATTCGTATCGGTCTCGGATGCCAAAGGCAACCTCGATCGACGAACAATCCTCAATATGCATCGGTCGCTGAGAACAGGTGAATGTTGGAACGCTGAAGTGTATTTGACGTGTGCTCCCATACCGCAATTTTCGACGCCCACGAACACGTTTCCAACCAACTTGCGAGTCACGCCAATCCTTGCCAACGGAAAAATGATCCAGGGTTACATCGCGGTTTTCTCCAACATTCACAACGAGCGACAATTGCGTTACGAGTTGGACGAACAAAGAAACCGGTTGATGAAAAGTGGTCGTCTCACGGAGGAGGGTCGTTTGGCCGGTACGCTCGCGCACGAAATCAACCAGCCGTTGGGTGCCATCTCGAATTATGCGAGCAGTCTTTTAAAGGGCATCGAAATAGGAAGCCTCAGTCCTACGCAAGTTTGCGAGACAATTTCGATCATTCAAAAGCAGGCTAATCGCGCGAGCCAGGTTATCAAACGACTCCGAGAGTTCTTGCGACGAGAACCGCCGAAATACGAAAAAATCGAAATTCAACAGCTCATTCGCGAAACGCTCCAATTGCTTCGGTTGGAATTAGAACGAAACGACATACAAGTTCGAACGCGATTTAGAAAGAAACCGATTGTCTTCAGCGGAGATTCTGTGCAGTTACAGCAGGTCTTCGTCAACGTCATCGGAAACGCCATCGATGCACTTTCCGAGTCTAATGATGGGGAACGAATGATCCAAATTGTTGCTGAAAATTGCGGGCAAAAGATCCATTTGCAAGTCAGTGACAACGGACCAGGAATTCAGGACGAAAAATTGCTAAGAATATTTGATCCTTACTTTACGACCAAGCCGCTCGGTATGGGACTTGGTCTTTGCATTTGCCGTGAGATCGTCGAGGCACATCAGGGCAAAATTCAAGTGCTACGGTCGTCACCGCACGGGACCACATTGGAAATCATTTTTCCGATTGCACAACGTGCTGCCTAACCCGTTCTAAGTCCCCATCATCAGAAGATTCTTGAGGTAGGGGAAGAAGAGCACTGCGACGTTCGTTGCGGCGATAATTGCCACCACCAGAACCGCACCCGCAGCCACATCTTTAGCATCTCGTACCAGCGGATGATGGTTGGGGCAAGCTGCGTCGGCCAAAAACTCCAACGCTGTATTAAACGCTTCGGCTACCCAGATACTCCCCAACGAGGCCAACAGCCAACACCACTCCATCGCGTTGATTTGCAAGAAAGCTGCGATGACCAACATCGCGCACGAAAACGTCAAGTGGATCCAAGCGTTGTGTTGAGTTTGGATCAATCGACTTAGGCCGCGAAACGCATGCACGAAGCTCCACGCTCTGGCCTTCCAAGAAAACCCGGTCTCGCCCTCCTCGTTCACTAAATCGTGCCCCTCGCTCGAAAATTCAAGATCGCTCACTTACCCACCACTTGTGGTTTTTCCGGTTTCGCGACGTTTTTCACACTCTCACTCGACGTCTTGCGCCGTACCGCTACTAAAGTAAGTTTTGTAGTATAGGCCCACCTAGTTACCAGGCTCTGCGGCTCTGGCTAGTTACCGGGTGCAAGCGAGGCTCCGCCTCTCCGAAATTGATGATTATCCAGAACTCAGGAGGCGGGAGCCTCCCCAACATTGCATTCCCAGGCGAAGCCTGGGAACGAGTACGCCTCCGGTGCAACGTTATATCCAATCAGAGGCACTAGCGCCTGAGGATCACCATTTAGTCCGTGCTGCTCTCCTTTTCGACACGAACGACTCCCGGCAGCGTCTTGGCCTTTTCGGCGATGGCTGACAGCTTTGCCAAATAATCAGACGGCTTGCTCTTTTCGCATTGAGCAAGCAATTCGGAGCTTAGCTTGTGCAGTTCCTTGTATGTCGGAAGATACTCACCTGTGGGGCAAGCATCTAACTCCGACAGACTTTGCACTATGGTTCGAAGAGCGTCCGTCGGTTGCTTGGAGGTCTTAAGCTCGTCGGCCGTGCTCAATACGAGGATTTTGATGCTTCGACCAAAAGCATCAGCGTCTTTTGAGTGATCGGTAAACGGCAGTTCTTTCGGTCCACAACCCACAAAGGCAATGACCAGAAGTAAAACGCATCTCAGAGTATTGCTTTTCAACATTGGATTCCTATCCCGAAGTCTAAGTTTAGCGATCAACCGCAGTGCGGTCGCGTACGGTTTGTTCTATGAAAACCGGAGGCTCGCGCGTTCCGGCTGATGTCCTGCTCTCAGTCTTTCGTGTTGAAAGGGGAACTAGTATTCACCGAGAACTTCGCCATCCGATTGAGAGAGCAAACGAAGCCATATTGGCAAATCGATGGCACTCGAGATAAAGGTGACCGAGCCATCGCCGCGACTGGCATTGATCCCGCCCGTGTGTCGACTGCGGGCTGTTTGGTACGCGCGATTTGTCGCGACTGGAGCTAGGCATCGAAGATTCCTGTCTGTAGCAAAAACGGAACTACAAAAACTACTTCTATCTCGCATGGAATCGTCCAATGCATTTCCGTTGGGTCGCAAAAATTCTTGAGGAGTCGGTGGATTGTCGAATCGCGAGCCACCGCAGAAATAAGCTCCCACAGGATATGCCCACGCACCTCGAACATCGGTGTTTCGATTGGCAATGATTATTTCGGATACGAACAGAACATTGCTTGTCCCATCGGCCAATCCGCCGATCTTCGTACCAGGTCCACCCAAGGAAAATGGTCCGCGCGCAATCGACTTGGCATAGTCGCCGGTGGAAAATGCATTTCCACGTCCTGCATTTCCGGCATAATTACCACGTGCAAATTGGGTCGCAACCCCAGCGAATGTACCTGCACCATCAAAATTGATGTCGGCTGTGTCCGTGGGACAAATCAGCGAAGGAATCTTGACACCTACCACCGTCGGATTTTCTCTCGCAAACAACGAGGTAAAGTTGTACCTCGCATGCAAAGCGGTCTGCTCAAAGAATGGCAGTACAACAACTTGCCAACTCGGCCCCCAACTCGTACTGTTGGATGCGGCTCCGTATCCATCGCGATTATGGAATCCGCCGGGCGGGAATACTTTGTAAGCACTTTCATAGTTCAGCAAAGCTAGGCCCAGCTGCTTAATATTGTTGGAGCACTGCATTCGCCGAGCTGCTTCGCGGGCCGCTTGCACCGCAGGTAACAAAAGCCCAACTAAGATCCCAATGATGGCGATCACGACTAGCAACTCGACCAGTGTAAAACCAGTTCGATGCTTTGGGAAAGGACGATTGCGCAATGCAACGATGCGGACCATAACAGCACTCCAGAACTAAACTAAAACTTGTGGCGGGGGGTAAATCGGGCGTTTCGGGTTATGCCAGAGCGTATCGGGGCGCATTAGGCCCCTCACGGAATCTAGAGGCCCAATTATCACCTAAAGTCGCCACTTTAGATAGCTGATTCTTTGCAATCGATGTCATTTTGGTGAACGGGACACTCTCACACGACAAGCACGAAAAGAGCGACCGGTGCGAAGTT
>JBEBHM010000675.1:0-4789 GCA_040080875.1 Pirellula sp. | reverse complement strand
TGCTTCTGCGTGACTGACAAGTCAGCCCTAAAATCATAAGCCGTATAAAAATCGCCGACCAGCAGGTCGAGCTTGCCGTCGCGGTTGTAATCGGTGACTTCGACCTGCGATCGAATTCCAGGAACAATATCTTGATCGTTCCAATGGAGAAGATTGTAACCGGAACCGTCATTGGGCGCAACAAGTTCATGTCCGGAAGCAAAGGCCGGAGACGATTTGGTGCCTGTATTTCTGAACCAGGTTACGCTTCCATCGTCACTGCCTGCGATAATATCCCAACGACCATCGCCATCCCAATCAGCGACAACAGGGCAACAATGGGCTTTTACTTTGAGTGGTTGGCCGCTCGATTCCACGACGATGTTGTTGACTGCGAATTCCGGCTTCTTAGCGGTTCCGTCATTGAGTCGCACCTTTAAGCCGCCGTCAAAACAACCGATGAGCAAATCAAAATCTCCGTCGTTGTCCCAGTCAACGGCCTCGAAAAAACTTCCGAACGACTGGTAAAACTGTTTTTGGACGGGGGCGGAGCGGATGGGTGTTTTTGACTTATCGACAAGTTCTTCTCGGGCAGCAAACTTGTGGTCCGCCAAACCGCGGAATAGGTAGCAGTGCCCGGGATCGTACGAATTTGCGATCATGTCACGAGTCCCATCGCCGTCGAGGTCGCAGAAACGCGCCTGAGCCCCGATACAGCAGTATATATGAACTTCGGCATTCACCCCGCCGGCCTGAATGAGCCCTTCTTTCACATAGGCGGGTGCTTTATTGGTGTTGGTGTTGCGATAGACTTGAAACTTGCCACCAAAGTCGCCAACGATCAGGTCATCGAGCCCATCGCCATCCACATCGGCGATGCACGGACTGCTATGTCCCCAAGCGGAGCCCGTATCGATGAATTCGTTGTTGACCTTAAGCCGAACCGGCGGCTCGAACAGAGATGCCAATGAGGCGAGCTTGCTGTCTTGCGCAATAGCGTTCGCACAAACAAATAGAGCTAATACGGTTACCGTTTGAAAGAGCATTCGGTTCATTGCATGTTTCCTAAGTTTGTGAAGCTAGCGAACAATTCTATCAATAACCGTGCGTTGTGCATTCCTGAATGATGTTGTTAGCCGTTGGAGCAAGCTACGGTCTCATTGGAATTGTCTGCAAAACCGCAGCTTGCGCCAATGCGGCATAATTGGAACACTTTCCTTGCGATTTGAGATGCTTCCGAAGCAATTGGGACATTCGTTCTACAATCATTCCCAAATGTTGCCTGGAAGCCGCGCTAGGTTGATCTTGGAAGCAAGCGCGGGTAGTCTACATTTTTTCTTAGGGCGCAATCGATTCGGCTTTGCGCATTTGGTCTCAGTAACACAAAAGGAATGCGACAGCAAATGCAATATAGTTTCAAAGGCAAGAACGCATTGGTCACGGGCTCCTCCAAGGGAATTGGCAGGGCGGTCGCTATCGCCTTGGCGCAAGGGGGAGCTAACGTAACTGTGAATTGCAGCTCGAGCCGGGATCAGGCCGAAGAGGTTGCCAAAGAGATCCGGAAGTTGGGGAGCAAGGCTTTGGTTGTAGCGTGCGACGTATCGGATTTGGCTGCTGTCGAAAGTATGGTCCAACAGACGGTTTCCGCTTTCGGCAGCTTGGATTTGTTTGTATCCAACGCGGTCTATAGCGATCGTCAGCTGATGGTTGACGCGGACATGGAGGGATTTCGCCGAACTATCGAAGTGAGCATGTGGGGGGCGTTGCATGGTGTTCGTGCCTCGGCTCAACAAATGATCAGGCAAGCCAAGGGAGGATGTATTACGGTCGTCAGCTCCCCGCATTCGATTATCCCCTTTCCTACCGCCATGGCATACAACATGGCCAAAGCTGCCATCGACCATATGGCTAGGACCGCAGCCATCGAGTTGATCCATCAAGGGATTCGTGTCAATGTTTTTCATCCCGGTTGGATTGATACGCCAGGTGAACGAAAATTTTTCACTGAAGAACAACTTGCCGACGGTGCCCAACAAATCCCGATGAAACGTCTTGGGACTTCCGAGGAAATGGCCCATGGCATCTGCTTTACGCTAAGCGACGAAGCTGCCTACATGACAGGAACGACGCTGACCATGGACGGAGGTGTGGGTTTACCTTGGTGGTCAAAAAGGACCGAAGGTGGGCAATAAGGAATTAGGAATTAGGAATTTGTGGCGACGGATGGAAACGCAATGCTCCGCTGCCGCGTTGAGCATTCTTTTGCCTGCCATTCTTTTGTCTGCCATTCTTTTGCCTGCCATTCTTTTGCCTGCCATTCTTTTGCCTGCCATTCTTTTGTCTGCCATTCTTTTGTCTGCCATTCTTTTGTCTGCCATTCTTTTGTCTGCCATTCTTTTGTCTGCCATTCTTTTGTCTGCCATTCTTTTGTCTGCGGTTCTTTTGTCTGCGGTTCTTTTGCCTGCCATTCTTTTGTCATCGCCTCTGTCGGCGTGCTCAATGGTTTTTTAGGCAGTAGAGTTTGCTCCAGCTTCTTAGGAACAGTTGATTGTCGACTGCAACAGGAGACGCATCCATCGAATCCTCAATGGAAAGTGAATTGACCGCAATAATATCCAATGCCGGGTTGTCTTTGACCACCACCGTCGTTCCTTCTCGACCGACGAAGTAGATATGTCCTCCCGCCAGGACCGGCGACGCATAGAGGGACTTGACTCCTGACAGTCGTTTCCGCTCGATCAATGATTTCCCAGTGCGTGCGTCGAGGCAGCTCATAACATCCGTTAGGACGGCAGTAAAGAAAAGCCGATCACCACTGATGATCGGCGATGGAACGTAAGGGGTACCTTGATCGCCTTTCCATCGAATAAGTTTTGTATCTGTAATGTCTCCCGTTGCGCTGAGCGGGATCGCGCAAACGCAGGAACCTCGATAGCCGCTCATGCAAATGACAGTATCCTGATAACGGACGGGAGAAGGAATTGGGTTGGTGGTTTGGCCTCCACATGACCAAAGCAGTTTTCCGTTCGCGGCATCGTACGCTTTGACGCTCCCGGTGCCGTTGACAATCACCTGTTGGCGTCCTTCGTATGATGCTACCAGCGGAGTGTTCCAAGACGACACCTCGTCGGGTCGATCGATTTTCCAAACGGTCTGGCCGGTTCTCTTGTTGAGCGCAATGATATAAGAGCCCTCTTCTTGATCCCAGCAAACGATCAGCAACTCTCCGGCGAGCACCGGCGTTATTGCTTCACCCCAGCCCAGTCGCGTTCGCAGGTCACCCAAGTCGTTTTGCCAAATCAGCTCTCCCTCAAGCGAATAGCAGAACAGGCCTCGCGACCCAAACGAAGCGTAAAGGCGTTCGCCATCCGTCGTCGGCGATCCAGACGCATAGGTGTTTGTCGGGTGTTTTCCCTCATGCGGAACTTGTTCCGTGGCGATTTTCTGCCATCGGACCTTTCCTGTGTTTCGATCCAAGCTTGTGACATGAAATCGGTAAAAATATTCATCGGGAACGGTCTTGGCTCGTTCATCGTTGGGGACCGGATTGGGGCTCTTTCGATCCGTTTTCTCAGCGGAAAGCAGTAACACTTGATCGCCAAAGATGATCGGTGTCGCCGTCCCTTCGCCGGGCAAGTCGGCGATCCAAGCGACATTGGTCTTGCTGTCCCAGTGGACTGGAGGCGTTGCGCTGCCGCTGGCGACACCGTCCGCTGTGGGGCCGCGCCAATGCATCCAGTCGGCAGCAAAGACCGTCGACCGAAATGAAATCATAGCCATCGCTACGAAACAACAAACGCAGGTAAATTTTGACATGCTCATTGCGAATTCGTGACTCTCTTTAAGAGGCTTTGTCGAATGGTTTGTACGGATTGAATATCAATTGTGGTCACCTTGTCGATGAGAGACGAAACCGTCAGGATCCGTTGGGATCATTCATCAAGAAGTGAATGATTCGAATCGCGTGACCAATGCTACGTTCGTCGGATTTTTGGCTTACTCGCAACTCCAACTCGTGCGATCCGTCCTTCAATTCGGACGCTAGCATTATTGCCCATGGCAGATGCAATCCGCGGCTCCATTGAGTAAAGAGTTCCTTGGTGCGCCACTCACCCTGATCGATTCGATAGTCGATGTTTCCTGTATCTGGGCCCGATGCGATGAAGACTCCAATCCCACGCCCTTTAAACTTCAGCTTCATCGTTGCAGCCGTTTCGTTGGCAACTAAGGCGGGTACATTCACAAAGCCGGGCCGGGTACCAGCCTTGTCGTTGGGCTTCCATGGATTTTCAAATTTCCAGCCGGGGCCAAGCGTTGCCTGATTTGACTCGAGTACCTCGACTGGGCTAACAAGCCTTCCGAAATAATAACTTGAGGGGTCCAACGGTGCTGGCAGTTCTCGAACGCCAACGGTCGATGGTTTTTGATTGCTGCTCCAAGCTGCATTCAGCAGTCGGCCAATGGAACGCGCGTACAATTCGTGCCCAAACGGCGCTGGATGCAAGTCCTTAAAATCCTTTTCCCACGTAAACTCGCCAGCATCGATTCGCTCGGTTACTTCGCGAGCTAAATCGATTGATGGGATACGATAGTGAGTCGCAACTTGTTCATGGTTGCGGATCACGGACGGCATTTGCCCCGTTCGAATTTCCTTCATTTTTCCGGGATCGACGAAGTGGAGCAATACGACGTCCATCATGGGATTGGAGAGCAAGGCTTGTCTGACGATCCCTTCCATGCCTCGAATTTGTTCGGTATCCGAAAAGCCGTTGGTGTCGTCATTGACGGCAGCCTCTTCGAACAAGAGATC
>JBEBHM010000073.1:0-17732 GCA_040080875.1 Pirellula sp. | reverse complement strand
GCAGGTTCGAAATATGGATCCAGCGGGGCAAAAGGTTTCGATTGCCAGTACATCCGCCTCGGAGATGCGGACCTACGTGCAGCCCCTTACTTGCCGATCGTTCGATGGCACAAGTCGTTGGAATTGCCGATGCACGTGAGAACCGCGGAGTCGGCCTGTAGCAGCCACACCATGCGATCGGAGTATCCACGAATCAATGATTCGTTTTGGATTTCGTCACCCAAACGAGCCCACACGATTTTGGCAAGGGTTGGATTCGCAGAGTTATAGACCCACTCCTCTTGGACGTCGTGACCCGGGCTATAACGCACCAAGACTAGGTGATTCCCGTCGGTCGACTGTAATCGTTGCTCAAGTTCAACACGATGGTCAGCCCAACCCTGCTCCCAGCCTGACTGAAACGTTGCACGCGAGTATGTCGTTATTGAGAAAGCGCATAAATGGGCAACACCCAAAAGGCCAATCAACGAATACTCCACCTTGGATCTCACGATCGCATTGGGGGTTTGGACTTGAAGAACCCACCACCGGATTGCTCCTTGAATCCCGACACAGGCCAAAAGCAACGCAATCGGAACGAGAGCAGCGACGTAGGCTGGCATCACCCAAGGTACACAGTTGATCACCAGTAACGACACGCACACAACCATCCACAGCCACCAAAAGCGCTTGCGTTCCCGAGCTATGAGCAACACCGTGAGAGGTAAGGTCGCGAGTAAGCTTCCCCAGTGCGAAATCAAATTCGACGAGCGGGCAACAAGAGTTGTAATGAATCCGGGCACAGAACGAGCCTGTTGCCAACTCTGCAGCGAACAAACGCGATGGAATTGTTCGAGTTCGACGAAACGATGTCCCAGGCTGGGTTCGTGCGGAGTACCCCAGATGAAAAGCGGTGCGACTCCGTATTGTGTTTCGTGCAGCTGATAAGGAAGCTGCCAAATACGCCCCGTCACCGCCATGTTCACGGCGAGTTGTAGCAAAACTCCCAATCCGATGATCCCTGCGCTCCAACCTGCCGAGCCCCAGAATCTTGCACGCAAATACCACTGTTGCTTGCATACGATCGGAATAAGCGACGCAACCAGCAGAAAGCAAACGACGCCGCCGTCAAATGGTCTTGAAAAAAGTACGAGGATGCCTCCGATGCCGATGGCACTTGCGGCAAGGATGGCCGCGTTCAGCGAAGCGGCACGGCGTAGAGTTCGCTGTCGAATGCGCAAGACTCCCCCCAATACCAAGGCGGTACCAGCCATGGGGAGCCAACCGTGCGTGAACTCTTGTGCCCAGCCGTTTTGCCAACACGGATGGAATGAGAGAAACATGCCCGCCGCCAAGATCCATCGCGGAGTCAAATGGGCTGCAAGCATCCATGTCAAGCATGCCGTTGCGAGGCTAGCAGAAATCCAGAGTCCAACGACCGGGCTTCCAAACAAGTATTCTCCCAGTGCCATGATCGCGCCAGGGCCGATGGGGAACTTGGAAGCATAATTTGGAATCATCAATAAATGAAATGATTCCATGGACTGATAGGCCGCTGGCGTTGGATTGCACCAGCGACCTTGCCGAAGGGTTTCAGAGACGAGCAAGTTGCTGAAATCATCATGCAATCTTGGGACGGGCCATCGCAAATAGCTGAGCAGCATGGCGACAATCATCGTGGCCATCGTGGGGATGGCAATCGCCATCCCCTTTCGCTTGCCAAGTGACAGGCGAAGGTAACGCGATGACATGGCAGATCGCGCGAGACCGGTGGAGATACGTTTCGGTTCGACGGGCCGAATCATAGCCTTGCCATTCGCAACACGCTCAGCAAGAAACTTTGCGCCGCGCATTGAACCGCCAGCGCGATCATTCCTACCGCTGGGATGACCCATCGCATGGAAGTGGCATAGTGCAGCGGTCCGAATCCGGTCGCCGCCCACTGGCAGGTAAGCCCAAGGATGATCGCGAAACCAGCCAACCCCAGGCCTCCAGAAACAACCAATAGTCTTTCCAAGGACATTGCCTTAAAGAAAGTTTCTAACCGCGCATTGGGGGGCATCAAGCCCTCGGTGATAGCAAAGGTCCTGGCAAGTATCGCACACCATACCAATTGCGAAGCGACCAGAATGGCCAACGTACCAATGAGCAATGTATGCAAATCCAACGTCACGCCCAGTATGGTCGATTGAGGCATCGCGAGTGCGCTTAAGACCAAGCCCACGACGGCTAACAGGGTGCCGGGAATTAGGAATGTCCATCGGGGACTTAAAAGCATGAAGAATCGGAGTGTTCGCCAACCATCGCGAAAGGTACGCAAGTGCGAACGTTGGTGTATTCGTCCATCGGGGTGAAGTGTGATGGGAACTTGATCGATAGCCCCTTCGAATAGAGTCGATTTAATAATCATTTCCGTGGCGAATTCCATGCCAGTGCAACGCTGGTCCAGCGAGGCTTGCCATTCACGCTGAAATCCTCGCATACCGCAATAGACGTCGTGCACCGGAGTACCATACATGGTCCGCATGAGTCCGGACAGAAGCGGATTACCGATCCAACGGTGTAGGAACGGCATCGCTCCCTTGAGAACTTTTCCACCGCCTCGAGGCAGTCTACAGCCTTGAACAAGCTCGATGCCAGCCGTGAGTTTTTCGTAGAAGAGTGGAATTGCCGCAAAGTCGTAGCTGGCGTCGGCATCACCCATCACGACGAATCGACCGCGTGCCTCGCGTATTCCTCCCATGAGCGCCGCACCATACCCTTGCGATGATACATTCACTACACGCGCTCCGGCGGCGACAGCCAACGCCTGGGAGCCATCGGTACTACCGTTGTCCGCGACGATTACTTCCGATGCGATTCCCATCCCGTTAAGCGTCATCACGGCCTGTTGGACACATCGAGCTACTGTGTCGGCTTCATTCAAGCAAGGCATTACGACCGAAAGCTCAATGGATGGGGCTTGATTCGAGTCGAATTCGTTTGAATAAGCGTGAATCGCCCATTGGAGTTGTCGCTCGGTCGATTCCAAAGTCGTTTCGACTTGATGCCAGACTGGGGACTCATCGAGTTCTCGATGCGCTTCAACCCAGGCAAGAGGAGACGTCGCCACAATCGCGAGACCGGCCGCGTCGGGGCGAATGGCCTCGGGCGGCATATGCACATCATCGCGACCATTGCATGCCATGTTGGAAGTCCTTTGCAACCCGATTCATACTTTAATTTCGGCAAACAAAGTTAGGTCGCAAAAGCCGTCCAGGCGCTTGCATCCTTGAGAAATTGCTGAGAAAGGCTAAAGTGACGCTCAGCATTTGCGATTTGTGTTGGTTGTTTCGGCACTTCCGCGAAAGGGTATACCGATTTACCATTACGCCATTGGTCGGGGCGGCATGCTCGACTTGAGCCTGCGGATTCGCAAAGGGATTGCCTGGGGTAACTGGTGGCCAAAGAACATCGAAATGTAGGAAAAGACGAAGATTTGGTCCATGTTTTGGGCTATCTCAATTTTTCCTCTGGGAAATCGGATACCAAGACTCAAGCTGCGTTGAACCGATTGTACGGATGGGCTTTGGCATCCGGTTCACCCAAGCAGTTTAGCCCTTACGCGGGTTTGCCACCCTGGTTGACCATCCAGCAATGGCTCCAAGATCGACTGGGCAAACTACGCGATGAAAAAGAGATTTTTCGCGAAAGCGATCAGGCAAGCCAAGTTCTGCAAATTGTATGGCTCTATTTGCTGCCAGATTATCTCGACTTCCACAGCGACTTGTTGTTCCATCAAGAACCCGAGGGCTTATTCAACGGCTTATTTCTTGGGCGTGCCATCGAGTGTGTTCTACAGCAAGGCGCTCCGTGGGACGAAATTGATCGGATTGTTCCAAAGGCCATTGAAGAGCTCAATGACTATGTCGGGTATCGACCGGTTGCGGTTCTCGAGGGGAGACGACTCGAGCCCTATAGCCACGAATGGCTTCGTCCTATCCCGCTCTATATACGAGACGTGGGTGTTGCGTTTGGGCCGTATCACGAGATCATCGACCGAGCCCTGCATATCCTGCGCAATACATCACCAGATATCTTGCGAGAGGCTCAGTTCGAACCAAATCACTTAGACGAATTGGCTCTCGACCCACGCGCTTACGATTTTGACCATCCAGTCAACAAGCGACCGAATTATTACTTCGGTCAATGGGATCCCAACTTGATGGATCAAGACACTAACTTTCGACGGTTTGTGTTGCAACAAGTCACCGTCGATGCCCTGTTGGCCCGTGTGATTCAAGAGAAGGAGCTGCCGCAAGAAGAAACGCTAACCGAAGCGGCGGCGGTATTGGCGGGCACGATGCTCATGGCTTCTGGGATATCGGGAGGACGTGCCAACGCCTTTTCGTCCAATACGACATTGGTCAATCTCCTCTCTCAGATCGCAAAGTATCGCGATTCGTTTTATACCGAGTTTCTTGAGAAACAGACCGGGACGCACGCTGAACGCCTAAAGCACGAAGCATCGATTCGACGCCAGCCGCTCGGAGGCGCGCGACAACAACTCAATACCAATTTGGCGAGACTGCGAGCTTCACAGGTAGAGCACGTCCAATTGGCCCGTATCTTTGCTCGTATGGGTAGCGCGAATGCCGCGAAAGAAGAATCCGATGATGTTCAAGTTCCCTCGGCTCGCATTCTTTGTCGTATCGACTGTTTGTTAACCATCGGGAATCAGCTTCTGCGTCGCAACGAGCTTGAGAAGGCAGGTGATATTCCTGACCAGATCTTTGATCTAATTCAACGCGGAATTGAATGTGGGGCGTTGGTTGACCCTTGGAACATTTTGGGCTTTGCCGGGAATTTCCCGAGATTCATTGGGACCGACGCCACCGTTCTCGATGAGCGGGTCGACGAGCTAGTTCAAATCATGGAGCAGACGCTCGGGTTCCTGTCGCGGCTTTGGCGCGAAGCTGCGGCCACCAGCCAGGAGTCTCTTTGCGTTCGCACGGAACAGCGCTTTCGTTGGATATCGGATTGGTGGCGCAAATATGCTGCACACCAAGTCAGCGACGTATCCGCTACGGACCCACAAGACGCCTTGGAATCCTCGCAGCTGGTTGCAACCGCGTTGAAACTTTGGCACCAAGGAGGAGCCGCTGCCGGTGATCTCAAATTTTGGGCGCCGCACGCCGACATGTTCGACTCGCCCAAGGCGTATGCGCTGGTCATCGAAGCCCTCTTGGATCGCAGGGATTTTGTCGGCGGAATGGCCTTGCTGGTGCACTGGCTCAGCCAAGCGACACGCGTTGGACTTCAGAGCGGGAACACTTCGTATTCCGATTTGGCCCGCATGTGGCTTGAACAATTGTTCGAGTTTTCAAGCGACGGATTCGAATCAGGCGTTGCCGAAAACGACTCAATTGATTGCGAGAAACAAAAAGATACACCGAAGTCGACCGAGTTTATTTGGTCGCTAGTAGAAAAATTCTTTGACTACCTGGAGGCGAACGGGGAAACGTTTTGGTCCGTGCCCGAATTCCGTCTCGCGAAACCAACCAAGCCGAAGAAAAAGTCAGATCCGTCGAACGAAATGACGGCTGGTGCCAATGCAGGAGAAAGCGATCCTGCATTGGCCGACGAGGAAGAATCACTTTTCGGGGCTGCCTACGAGGGAGTGACCTATCTCGATAGTACCGACGATGGCGTCGACGCTCCTATTTACGAGGAAAATGACGGAAACTCCGACGAGCTGATCCACGAGTCAAAACGATTGGGAGAACACCTCACGTTTCTCGCTGCCCTCGCACAGATGTGGAAGCTGGTGGCTCAATCGACTCGCAATTTGGATTCGCTTCCTAAAAGCGACTCGGAAAAGTCCGATCCAGCCACCGCCGAATTCGCTCGCAAATCAAGCGTAGTCGCTGCGCTGCGGCGATGGAGCGAACAGTGCTTGGTCAATCGGAATGACTTGGTTGCGTTGCTAGACCAAATCCAGGCTTTTAAGTTGTCCAAAGGAGGAACGGATACCGACTCCATGGCTCGCTACGACCGACAACGGGTCATCAAGGAGTCTTTGATGGAACGCATCTTGGCGGCTGCGGTGGAGACAGCAGACGCAGGACGAATGTTGATCGGAGCGATTCTTGCCCACACCGATGACCGAGCGAGTTGCCAATCGATGCTGGCCGACTTACCGAGAGACGAAGTGCTTGTGGTCGAGTTGTTTGGCGATTTGATGGCCGCTCGGCGCAGTCGCGTGGAAGAAGCATTTCCTGATTTGATCGCCGTACTACGAGATCAAAAATTGCTCTATGTTTCGTTGGCTCGAGGGGGGCAGCCCCGCGATATCTTGACGGCGCGCGTTCGCCGTAGAGCCCTCACGCATTTGTTGACTTGGCTTCCCCGCCAAGGGTTCTTCTATCAGTCATGTCGATTGGTGGATACGGCAAGGCATATGGAACATCACAACCCTGTAGGCCATGGGGCGGTCACCGAGTTCGATGATCTATTCCAAATCGCATTCAAGTCGATGGTGCGATGTCTCGTTCGGAACGCTTATCAATGGCAGATGGATCAACCGGCCAGTCCTGCATCCGAGAAAAGACGGTCCAAGAAAAGTGAAGTTGCTTATAAGCCAGAATGGAGTTCGTTGGAATTGGATCGGTTGGTTGACCTAAACCCTCGCGAACCCGATAGCAACGCTTTGGTTCCACTGCTGGAACAACTGACGGAGGTCTTGTTGGGGAGTTGGCTGGCCCATTCTCGCACGCTTCGGCTGAGCGTGCTGGAGACGATTGATGGAACAGGCACTTGGAATCAACTCTCTCAGTTCATTCAGAAGTACGGACGAGGACTCTTTACCCAAGGGTTTCTGAAACTGTCCAATGTACGAGCCATCTTGCATCAAGGGGTAGGGAATTATTTGGAACAAGCCCTCAAGAACCAAGATAGCGAAGAAGTGCAACCGCTCTTGGAAGCAATCGAATGTGGCCAGACTTCGCTGGAAGAAGCTCAGCGATGGCTCTCGGTTGTGTTCGAGGCAATCATCGATCATTTTGCCGAGTACAAAGATTACAACAGCACGACGACTCAATCGGACCGAGGGGAAATGTTGTACATGTTGCTCGATTTTCTGCGATTGCGAGTTCGATACGACCGCGTTTGCTGGAATCTTAAACCGGTATTTTGGGCTCACGAAGTTTTGGTTCACACCGGATGCCAGGCATCCGCACAACAGTGGCGGAGGGCGCTGGCGGAGCGGGTTGCAAGAGAATCCGATCAATACCTTGAAAAACTGACCAAGCTGCAAGAACTGTATGCCATGAAAATGCCAACGGTTGCGGATAGGCTGAATGAGCGATTTGTAAAACCGATGACCATCGATCGCATGCGGGCACTTATTAGACCGGCCATGCGTCAATTGCGAGCGAGCATCCATGAAGAAAGTCGCGCTTTCGATTTGCTCGTGCAGGAGTCGCATCTGATGATGCGCGAACCAACCGGAGTGGGGCTGGATGTGCCAGCTTGGCTATTGATGCTTGAGGAAGAAGTCGATCGCGTATTGCACAATAATCGCAACATGCCTCAAGTCCAGCGGCTTGAAAAGGCTGTGCCTGTCGTTCCCGTGACACATGAACAACTTGTAGAACAGTTTGCTGCTGCAATGAACCAAAATCGTGGAATCAAAGGTCCGGATTCACCGCAACCGCCAACGGCGGACTAGTACTAGACTAGAACTCTTAATTTTCTTCCGAGTACGATCGAAACCCAAAAGATGTGGCTAATGATGAGGCAGAGCGCAGAGCCTCGGAGCCTGCAATTCACCTGTATTCACCCGGAATTCTTACAACAAACGGGTGATCTTGGTTTTGATCGCATCTTTTTTGTCTACTGTTTCGACTGGACCATTGATCGGTAGCGCATTCTTCGACTAATCTAGACTTTTCTCACCCCAAGCCCTTTCTCACCCCAAGCGATTGTGTCGGCGCGACTTGCTGTCGCATAGTGCATAACGTTTTTCCACTGAGTCTCGCTACCATGATTCAACCCAATCCCAACATCATGTCGGTCCGCGTAATCGCTTCATTTCTTTTACTCGCGTTTGTCTCAGTCAGCAAATCCGAGGCCGACGATCGCAAACCCTTGGATCATGGTTCGTATGACCTTTGGAATACAATCTTGGGACCTAATCTCTCGGCGGATGGGCGATGGTTTAGTTACACGCTGAAACCTGGCAAGGGGGATGGTACCCTGGTCGTTCGAGACACGCGATCTCAGACCGAACACAAAATTGCTCGCGGCATCGGTGGACGGTTTACCGACGATAGCGCTCATTTCATGTTGATGATTAGTCCCGACTCGAATGCACTCAAGAAAGCACGCACAGACAAGCTCCCCGAAGATCAAATGCCCAAGTCCGAGATGGCAATACTCCATCTCAAGACCGGCACATTGAAGATCATTCAACGCTCGAAGTCATACGAAATGCCAAAAGAATCGAGCAAATGGATGGCTTACCTCATGACCGCCGACCCAGAATCGAAATCGCTAACAACCAGTACGTCCTCACTCCAGCAGACGTTGTCCAATGGAGAAAAGGGGCTCGAACCCTATGTCGCGGAACCCGCATCCAAAGCCAAACCGGTTTCGGAACCAGCGAAAACACAGAGTGAGACCAAGCCTGCCGTTCCGGCCACCGCCGTCCCTGGTACACCCGCTCCTGGCGCACGAGCTCCCGCCGCCGCGCCCGTCGCGGCCAAACCGACTGCTACCGAGGCCAAAGCAACTGCGGCGGACGATAGCAAGAAACCGTCCAAGAAGAAGACGGCAGGCACAACGATGGTGTTGCTCAATTTGGAGTCCGGCATGGAAACTCGGGTCCCGTTCGTTACGGAATTGCAATTTGGAGATTCGGGTGAAAAGTTGATCTATGCCACCTCCGGTCCCGAAGCATCCCATGACGGAGTTTGGCTCGTCGACTTAAACGTCCCATTCGCACCAAAACGAATTGCGGAGGGAGTTGGCAACTACAAGAACCTGACGTTTGACAAAACAGCAAAGCAAGTTGCATATTGTTCTGACCGTGATGATTACAACGCCAAGACGCCGCTTTGGTCGGTGTACTTGTGGAGCGGCGAGTTCGAAAAGCCACCCGAAGCAATCGCTAAGAAAGGCACCAAGGGAATCGCTTCCGAATGGCGAGTTCGAGATTCTGCCCGAGTGAATTTTTCGAAATCCGGAGCAAGGCTTTTCTTTGGCGTCTACCCTCCAAGCCTAGACTCTGCCAGCGGTGACGGAGACAACGCAGCGTCCACCGATTCGAAGCCACCCGCTGCCAACGACGAACCTAAAGCCAAGCTCGACGTGTGGCATTGGTCAGAGCCCGTTCTCCAAACTGTTCAGCAAGTGCAAGTCGGTCGACAGCGACAACAGAGTTACGAAGTAATGTACGATGTTGCCCAAAAGTCTATTGTCCAGTTAGAAACGGAGGAGATCCCGTCCGTTATCGTTTCGCAAGAGGGGGACGGGAGTATTGCATTGGCGGTCACCAATGAACCGTATCGACTCTATGGCACTTGGGAATCGCCGGGTTTTGCCGACGTTTGGCTCATTCAGATTAAGACGAACAAACGCCAGCGAGTGCTCGAAAAATTTCAGGGGCTTGCTCAACTTTCTCCCAACGGAAACTATCTCGTTTGGTGGGACGGTTCCCAAAAGCATTGGTTTGGGATGTCCACCAAGACCCAAAAACCAATGAACTTAACCGACAAGATTCCACATCCACTAAACAACGAAGAGCACGATGTTCCGAGTCTCCCCACTTCTTATGGCTCCGTTGGTTGGACGACAGGTGATCGATACTTCTGGATCTACGATCGATTTGACATTTGGCAGTTGGACCCCACTGGCAAGCTGCCACCCTCGAGCATCACACAAGGACAAGGCCGCGAAAAAAATACCCGCTACCGTCGCGAGCGACTTGACGCCGAAGAGACTCATATCGATGTCAAGAAACCTCAATACCTTTCGCACTTTTGTGAAGGAGATAAAGCAACTGGTTTCAGCAAGTTGGTCATCGCCAACGCCAAGAATCAACTGACCAACTTGCTGCGACTGGAGGAAACCGTAGGCCGTCTGGACAAAGCCAAACGAAGTAATGACGTGGTGTTTACTCGACAAGACTTTCGGCAGTACCCCGATTATTGGAAGAGTGATCTGGACTTTAAACAGCTCTCAAGAATGACTCAGGCCAATCCTCAGCAGCGGGACTATTTTTGGGGAACGGCGGAGTTGGTCAAATGGAAAAGCAGCAAGGGAGCTCCGTTGGAGGGTCTGCTCTACAAACCTGAAAATTTCGACACTCGCAAAAAGTATCCGACGCTTGTCTATTTTTATGAACGCAATTCAGACTCGCTTCATCGATACGTTCCACCGACCGCCAGCGCATCCATCATCAATTTCTCGTTCTATGTCAGTCGCGGGTACTTGGTGTTCGTACCCGACGTGACCTACGAAACTGGCTCGCCTGGTCAGAGCGCGATGGACTGTATCATTCCGGGCGTGCAAGAGCTTATTTCGAGAGGATTTGTGGACGAAAAACACATTGGGATTCAAGGACACAGTTGGGGTGGATACCAAGCTGCCTATCTGGTGACACAAACCGAAATGTTTGCGGCAGCTGAAGCAGGGGCACCTGTTTCGAACATGACGTCAGCCTACGGAGGTATTCGTTGGGAGAGTGGGTTGAGCCGAATGTTTCAATACGAGCGTTCGCAGAGTCGAATCGGCAAAAACCTTTGGGAGTCTCGCGACGCTTTCATTCAAAACTCGCCAATCTTTTTCGCTGACCGCATCAAAACTCCTTTGTTGATTTTGCACAATGACAAGGATGGAGCAGTACCCTGGTATCAAGGAATCGAACTGTTCATGGCTCTTCGGCGCCTCGAGCGCCCTTGTTGGTTACTGAACTACAATGACGAACCGCATGGTGTGATCAAGGAAGAAAACCGCCGCGATTTTTCGATTCGCATGCAACAGTTTTTCGATCATTACTTGAAAGGCGACTTGCCAGCGGAGTGGATGGTCACGGGTATCCCAGCTACAGACAAAGGCAAGAAATTTGGACTTGAGTTGGTAAAGCCTGGCCAGAAAAAGCCTAACGACAAGAAAACGGAGGTCAAAAACGGATCGTCGAAAGAATCAGCGACGAAAGAATCGGCTGCCAAAAAACCCGTAGGAGAATCGAGTGCCCAAGCGTCGGCTCTGGAGGCAAAGTCTGGAGGGAAGGGGCCGGAAGCCAACAAGGTTGAAGAAAAAAATCCTAAGTAATAACTCGCAATTCTGACGTAGCGGAACGTCAAGCGTTTCGAAAACGCGTCGAAAACCTTGAGGGTTTCCGTTGCCTGTGAGCAATTGCGCACGCTCGTATAGCTGACGCACCGATACCACACCTTGTCAGGCTTGGTTCTGCACTATTGCAGTATTTTCCCAATCGCTTTTCGCTTCTCGTACTTTGGCCATAGATAAAGTTCGTCGAAATCGATCACCATCATGAACGCGTCTTTCGTTAGCGGCAGTTTCGACAAAGATCCATCATCTTTCAGTTCACACAAAACGTCCTTCAGCATATCGCCAAAGTAAGCATTGAGTCGTCTTAGAGATTTTTCGCTAAGGCCTCCTTCTTTGTTTGCATCTGCAAAGAGAACGCTCTCGGTCGTTCCGTCTCCTAATACAATGGAAACTGGATTTCCGTCACAGGCCATTTCGTAGAATTCGCACCACTTGGGAAAATCCAGCATGTTCGGCTCGTCCAAGTAATTGGTCCATTCACCGTCGTAATCTGCATCATTTCGGGTATCGAAGATCAAGGCGATATATCCGGCCTGCTCCGCGTAGAAACCCAATGTAATGAATCGAATCGGATCAGCATCTTCGCCAGGACCGCAGTTAACGTATAGTGGATAGTCCTTGATGCGTTGCCGGATGTATTTGATAATTTTCGCTTTATCTTTGGACAAATCGAGCTTCATTCTTCAATTCCCACCTTCGAGACAATTCTGGTGTCGGCAACTTTGGTGCAACACATTGTTAACCAGAGATCATGGACTCGTCTTCCTCGATACATGAATGTATCCTGTGAAGCCTCCAAGTCAAGTTTGAGTGCCTTGGATCTCCAGCGCCAAAGTGAAGGGTTCTAGGTCTTGGTTTGCTTCTTAAGCGAGCGGCGGAAAGATTTGTACCAGTGGCATAGGATTTCAACCTCTGAAAGAGCAATAACCACAGGCTGGAAGCCTACGCCACACCGGAATTTATCATTCTGCAGACAGTCCACCACTCGCGAGGCTCAAAATCTTATCAGGCGAAGCGACCTAGGACTCGATCGGTGAGCCTTGGGAATAGTCGCCCGGCCCATACCAACGCTTTTCCACCCAGGCTCAGGATCATCTCGCGTTTTGATCGAACTAGCGCCGAAATGGCAAGTTCCGCCACTCGCTCTGCCGACATGATTCCTATGGCTTTGCTCTTCTCGCTCGCCTTGGTATCGACCAACGAGTCCAAAAACTCGCTTTGCGTTGTGCTTGGGCTGAGCATCAGCACTTCGATGTGCTTGCGAGCCAACTCCACTCGCAACGATTCCGACCATCCCCGCATTGCAAATTTGGCAGCGCAGTACTCGCTCTTGTTGGGAACCGCGCGATGCGACAAGACCGATCCGATATTCAAGATCGCTGGCCGTCGCCCTTGCTCAAGCAAAGACAAACATATTCGAGTCAGCTCAACAGGAGCAAAAAAATCGATCTCCATCACTTTGCGCAGTCGATCGCTGGATGCGCCGTCAAATCGCCCAATCGCACCAGCACCGGCATTGTTGATGAGTACATCCAACGCAGTCCATCGGCACTGAACCGAATCCGCAATGGCGCGCCGATGCGAGTTGTCCGTAAGGTCACCTGCGATGAAATAGATGCTCCCAGGCAATCCACTGCAACGCTGTACCAACTCAACGAGACGATCTTCCCGACGAGCGGTGGCCAAGACGTCTGCCCCTCGCTGACATAGCTGAAAACAAAGCTCGCGACCTATTCCGCTCGACGCCCCAGTAACGATCGTGCGTGCGCCGGATAAATTTCGTCGCGGCATATGGCTCGGCCTATGCTACTTCGCCAATCGACCCGATACCAGTTGACCCGATACCAGTCGAACCGGTAGACGACGCACCGTTGCTTGCATCTGCTGGATCTGCAATAGAATCGATTGGCAACGGAGGTAAAAACGTGGCTGCATCCGGACCACGCTTTTCGGCCGCGATTGGGATTCTGCCGGCGATGACTCGAATGTCCGCTCCCTGCGCTACCAACCTGCCGGCGGCGCGACTCGGCATCTTGCAATGTACCAAGGCATAGTCATCGTTGTATTGTTTGGACAGAATCTCCGCAACACTTGCCAACCACGCGATCGTCTTTCCGTCGCCGAGTGGCAATCTGATTTCCAATTCAACGAAATTTTTGGTGAGCGCATCGCTGACGGCCATGGCTAAATTCGAAAGCCCGATTCCACTCCGAGCCGATATGGCGACCAAGTTCGGGTATCGTTCGCGAACGGAATCGACTCGTTCGGCGGCGCCCGGGCAGTCGATCTTGTTCAGCACCAATAGAGTATCTTTTTCGTCGATGCCGATTTCGTGGAGCACTTTGTATACCGCCGAAATTTGATGCAGCACCGAGGAGTTGCTCGCATCGGCGACGTGGATCAGCAAGTCCGCTTGCCGCGTCTCCTCAAGCGTTGCTCGAAAGCTGGCAATCAATCGGTGAGGGAGGTCACGTATAAATCCTACCGTATCGCTCAACAAAATCGGTCCCCAACCGGGCAACATCCATTTGCGTGTGCGAGTATCCAATGTCGCAAAGAGTTTGTTCACTGCCAGGACGTCGGCATCGGTAAGCGCATTCATGAGCGTACTCTTGCCTGCGTTGGTGTAACCCGCCAAAGAGACGGTAAACGTGTCTCCACGCGAAGCCACTTCGCGGGCCTTGCGACGTTCGACTCGCTCCAGTTCTTGCTTAAGATCATGAACGCGTTTTTCGGCGAGCCGTCGGTCGACTTCCAGTTGTTTTTCGCCAGGACCACGCATTCCGACACCCATCGATTGGCGAGACAAGTGCGTCCACATCCGCTTAAGGCGTGGAAGCGAGTATTCCAACTGCGCCAATTCGACCGCCAAACGAGATTCGTGTGTTCGTGCGTTCGAAGCAAAGATATCCAGAATAAGCTCGGATCGATCGATCACTTTGACGTTGAGAGCTTTTTCGAGATTGCGTGTCTGGGCAGGCATCAAATCGTTGTCGAATAGGACAACGTCAGCAGATTGCATCTCGACGAGACCCCGCAATTCGGCAACCTTGCCCTTGCCAAGGTAAGTTGTTTGATCAGGTCGATCTCGTTTTTGAATGACGCTGCCAACTACTTCTGTTCCGGCGGTGGTGGCTAAACCTGTCAGTTCGTCAAAAGGATCTTCCGCTAAAAAGTCATTGGGCAATATTAAACGAGCCAAGACGCTCCGTTCGCTAGCTAGACTTTCCGATCGATCGTGTGTATGCAAGAGGGTGGTTGCTCCTTTCGGTGACGCTGAAACTAAACTCGGAAGAAAAACTCCGGTCGACATCAATTATACCATCCTCCGCCCTTTCAGGCACAAAAAGAAAATTCCCACCCAGCGCAAACTCTTATGGAATCCGATCATTCGGGCAATGCAACTTGCAACGCCCTCGCATTCGTTAGATTCCGCACTCTCGCGTTTTGCGACTCACACGAGGCATAGATAGGCAACCGATCTGTTTGGTTCACAAAATGTTGAGTAATCGTGGCGGTATTGGTGGCCTGCCGCGTCGCGGAGCGACGGGGCAACAACGTTGAGTGCCGCGTCGCGGAGCGACGCGGCCACAAGCGTCAAAATCGATTCGTTCTCAAATCCGTGAAGCTACCAAAGCCTGGCTGCCGACACCTAGTGTTAAGGTGTATCTGGACTCCCAAAGAATTTCATCGCCATGGATATCGATCGCAACCGCTACTTCATGCTCGGCGTCATCCTCTTTCTCCTGGGGCTGCAGTTTCGTTTGGTGGATTCCTTTGTTCTCAACGAAAGTACCACGCGTACGATCCATCGCTTTGCACAGCAATCCAAGATAGCCGACAGCAATTTGGCGACCAACGTCTACATGCAAGTAGGTACGCCCAAAAAGGCGATGCGGCCCCCGCACTGGCTCGGGTTCGTGCTTTTGACGGTCGGTGGGGTAATGTCTTTGCATGCATTGGTTTTGCCACGACGCCAATGAAACAGATGAACGCGAAAAAATTACATAGGCAATTGCTGCGTTCTCCCGCTTTTTGGGTCGTCCTTTTTTCTCTAAGCATGGCCGTGATAGCGAACTTGGGTGGCGCGAACGGCATCGGCTCGAACCGTTCGACCATGGCCGATGACCGTCCGTCCTTGGCCAAGATGTCAACCGAATCGACACTGCTCTGCGAAGGTGCGATCTTGACCGAAGTCCGAGGGCGAATTCGCAAGGAAGGTGATCGGTTCCATTTTGTCGAGGAAGCCACTGAACGCCGCTATAAGTGCCTTGAGAATTTTTGTTTGCAACGTGTCGCCTCGGCCATGCAAGGCGAAGATCGCAAGTTAGTCTGGTTGGTAACCGCCAAGATAACCGAATTCAATGAAGAGAACTATGTGCTGTTGGAAAAGGCCGTCCGAACCAAGTAGCCGTCTATCCTGAAACGACTTCTCGCTTGCTGGCTTGGTTTTCTCGCAGGACACGATCGAGGATACCATTGACGAATTGACCTGAGTTCTTGCTGCCATACCGTTTGGCCAACTCGATGGCTTCGTTGATGGCAACGCGTCCAGGTACTTCGCCATAGACCATTTCGAAACTGGCCATTCGAAGAATATTCCGGTCAATGGTTGTCATCCGCTTGATAGACCAATTGGCTGCATGACCAGTCAACATCGTGTCCAAATCATCGCGATGGGTCCGGACGCCGGCAAGCAACTGCTGAGCGAAGGCGACTAAGGGCTTGTTGTGCAACATGCGTTTAGCCACGAACTCATCCGCCACTGCAAGGTCGCGCAGCGGATTGATGTCCTCCTCGTACAAAACTTGCAATGCAATTTCTCGAGCGCGGCGGCGTGTAGTCATACTCAGCTAGATTGAAAAAGAACAGTAAACTCTCAAAGTGAACAACAAGTATAGTACGGTTTGCGAATTGTCACGAGCCACAGTTGTAATTCGTGGCTAATTCATGGGAAGGGGCGTCCCGTTTTTGCATAGCATGGAATCGACTTCGTTGGAGACGATGACCCCATAGTTGATCGCTCCAAGCCATCCGGACATGATGATTCCCACCGAGCCCGCGTGATAAAGCCCTTGAATTTGCTGCGGCAAACCTCTCGATACAGCCAACCCTTCGAATTTCGTTCCGAAGCTTGCTCCCAGCGGATGTTTCGTATAGTGATGGAAGGTTCGCGGAGTGGCCGCCTCCACATGTTCAATGACGTCGCGGCAGTTGGGGACGTACTTTTCTAACGAAGCAAGCGTGGTTTCAATCAAATCCGCCTTGCTGGCTTCGTATTCATGTTCGTTGAGATCGGCCCAATCGCTCCAGTTGGCGTTGGTACTGCTGACGATTGCAAATCGTTCCTTGCCCGTCGGCCTCGTTCGCGGATAGTAAAAACTAAACGTGCGCGACGTGATGTTGCGATCGAGTAGCAAATTCGTTCTGAATAATGGGGCGGTCGAGCAGAACAGCAAATCTCCAGTTGACTCGGGAATGGTAACGCCAGGCTTGAGGGCCATGTAGACTTGTGTACTGCTATTGTTCAACCGTACCGCCTTGGAATCGTCAATGAATTGTCGATCGAAGTTCTCGGCACCGACAAGATCGAGAATCGTCGATTTCAAATTCGAGTTACTGACGACGGCTCGGCATTTGATTTCGCGACCGTTGACAACAACTCCACGAACCTTGTTGGGACCCATTCCGCTTCGGTCGACCAAAACCTTAGTTACGTCGCACTTGATCCGTGCATCCACTCCGTTCTTCGTCAGTTCGGCTTGCATTTTGCTAACCAAGTCATCGGTTCCGCCTTCGTAGATGAACACTCCCTTGGCCATGAAATTCGAAAAAACAATTCCGTAGGTAATCGCTGGGTCCTCGAGCGTGGAACCATTGGCGTAAGTGATTGGCTCCATCAACAAACGCACAACATCCTCACGGCCAGGAAAGAACTTTTCAAACAGCTCTCGCGTGGTCATCGATTGGTCGTCGTAGAAATTCATCCCGCGCGCGGTCTCAAAGAACTGTTGCACTCTCTCCCGCTCGATTCCGAACTGGTTTGTCAAGAGCTGCGTGAAGTCCTCGCGATTGAAAGTGGTCGTCAGCGAAAACATCGGATTGTCAAATCGAATGTTCTTGAGCTGGTGAATGCTCGAAGCAATCTCGTCGTTCCAATAACGGCGACAGCTCTTGATCATGCCGTAAGGAAATCCGTGCAGCGAAATATCAAACGTATGACTACCGGGCCGTTTGAACCAAGTCGCCAAGCCGCCGAGCTTATAATGTTGCTCCAAAAGAAGGACGCGGTGTCCCGCACGTCCCAAGATGTTGGCCGAAGTCATGCCTGCCAACCCACTCCCGATCACCACGACATCGTACTCGGGCAGCACTCCGGCTAGAAAATCTTTAGGCATGCAGGTTTATCGACCAATGCT
>JBEBHM010000674.1:0-4799 GCA_040080875.1 Pirellula sp. | reverse complement strand
CACGGCGCAAATGGCTGTATCCAAGCGAATTGCTACGGGTGGTTCGGTAACAGCCCGCTCTCAATCCATCTACGCATTTAACAACATACCGGCACAATCTTCAAACCCTTCTAACATTGGACGCGCCGTTCCAAGCGACTATACACAGATCTTTGAGGTTCAGGTGCAACATCCCTTGTTGCGGGGGCGCGGGACTATGGTCAATCGCATTCCGATCGTACTTGCACGGATCAACGAAGACATCTCCATTGGACAATACGAAGAACGGATTCGCAACTTGGTCCGCGACGTGGAATTCGCTTACTGGGATCTTTACGCATCCTATTTCAATGTGGATTATGCCCGAGCGGCTCGCGATAGCGCGGCGTTTGCTTATCGTTCCATCTCGATTCGCAGCGCCCGAGCTGGGGAATCTAAACTGCCGGAGACGCAAACTCGGGCCACGGTTTACGATTTCCAATCGCAGCTCGATGCTGCCATCGCAGGCGGCGGTGCAGGAGGAGATCCAGGACTGTTCGGTCGCGAACAAAGCTTAAGATTCTTGTTGGGGTGGGCAGCCAGCGATGGACGTCTGATCCGACCTTCCGACAAACCTGCCTTGAGCAAAGCGAACTTCGACTGGGAGACCGTCAAGGCCGAGACGTTGACACGCAACATCGACCTGCGTCAACAAAAATGGCAGTTAAAGCAAAAGGAACTCGAACTCATCTCGGCCAAGAACCAAGTCCTGCCTGATTTGAATTTGACCATGCAATACCGTTGGCTTGGAGTGGCTGGCTCGCTCATCAATCGTCGCGAAAGCAATCCTCCCTTTCCAGCGGGTAGAGGGAGTGCCAGCGCGTTTGAAGAACTATTGGATGGCAACTTCCAAGAAGGAACTCTGCGAATGGACTTCACCCCCAACCCCTTCGGATCGAAGCGTGTACTCACCGACATCACCAACAAACAACTTGACTTAGCTCGGTCCCATCGTTTGCTTGAGGCCAAGGAAGAAGGAGCTATTCACAAACTATCGAACTTGTGGCAACAAATGGACAGCTTGCATGAACAGATGACGCAACAGTTCGAAGCATATACATCCAATAACGAGCTCGTGGAGTTAGCCGAAACCAAGTTAAAGAATTCGGTTTCGTCGGCCGCAGATAGCGACTTCCTCATTCGAGCCCAACAATCGAGAGCCCGATCGGGCCAAGCTTACACTCGAGTCCTTGTCGAATACAACAAGACCATCGCCGAGTTCCATGCGATCAAAGGATCGTTGCTCGAATACAACAACATCGCGCTCGAAGAAGGCCTGTGGCCCGAGAAGGCCTACTGGGATGCACGCGAACGTTCTCGCGAACGAGATGCAGCTCGGTATTTGGACTACGGAGCTAGCCGTCCACGTGTGATCAGCCGTGGTGAATACGACCAGTTCACTGGGACAGCGAATGCTCAAGCTCGTCCAGCCAGCCTAGATCCGGGTGGACCTGCACCAGCCAAAACCGACAACAATCCAGGTGCGAAACCTGAAAATGTTCCGGCCACTCCAAACCGCGAAGCAGATGATTTGCCCGAGAAACGTGCGAGCCATCAAACCAAACCAAAGTTCCCCTGGGGCAATTAAGTCTCATTAGGACTCAACCGTACAGCGATTGCTGTGAACGAGTGGTAGGGGGGAAAACTCAAGGGACGGTTCGCCGAATAGGCCAACCGCCCCTTGAGCCATTTTGTTCGTTGGTTTCCTGAGTTGTTCGAACACTTGGCAACTTCGAGAATTCGTTCGTCCAGGATACCATCTTGATATTTTGCTCCCGGATGATCCAGGTCTGTTCCTCGTCGTCTTGTACGACCATCGCACCATCGAACGGATAGCCTAACTCGTCTCGAACGCTATCCGCTCGTTCCTTGGAAAGAATCCGAACTCCCTCGAGCACTTCGCCAGTCACCAAGTGGACTGACAAGCAGCGACGCGGTTCACACGTAGCGGAGTTGCTCCGCAACTCCCGCTCGACAACTCCTGTTTGCAACTCCCGCTCGGCAACTCCTGTCCGCAACCCCCGCTCAGCAACTCCTGTGCGCAGCTCCCGCTCTGCAACTCCTGTCTGCAACTCTCGCTCGACAATTCCCGTTCGCAACTCTCGCTCGGAACTCCCGCGATCGACGGCCAACAATTCGCGGCGACGATTAGAACGAGGCTTTGAACGCAAGCGGGACTTCGACGGACTAATTTTGGAACGCCGTCGCGGCCGCGATCCACCATAGGACTTGGCTCTCGCCCAAGTTTTTGCCCAATCGGAAACCGTCGGCAAGAGTCGAAAGAACAATGCCAAGACCATCATCGCGCCCACCACGATCATCGCGCAAAACCATACCGTTCGAACGACATCAATCATCGGCATGAGTATTTCTCGGCTACGAGCATCACTTGCGGCGTCAGTGCCGCGTTACCCCCAAAATCGCTAGCGTGAGCTTACGAGACGAAGCAGCATGCGAGCACATGTCACCTCGATCCCGTTTTTACGAAATTGCACAGGACGTTAGTTTAGTTGGTTGGGAACAGGATTTCCAAGTCTCTGGGGTCCCCACGGGATCTAAATTCTAGGGATTTCGGCCGAGGATTCCGAACGATTGCTTCTGGACTCGCGAAATCGCTCAAGGAACACTACGTAAGTGGCACACAGAAGCCCGGAAAGGAATGGTAAACCAAAAAACAAGAAGGTTAACCAAAGCATCTGCGTGGGTCGAAATCTATTTGGCATAGCGAACGACGCTTGCAATAGAAAGTTCAGTCCCCCGCTTGACTCCATGATCAAGACGACCAACGTTCCGATCGCGTACGCGCGGATATAACCGGAATGCCAAACCCCCACTACCGCAAGCCACGCAGCGAAAAACAACATAATTATGGGAATCACCATTCCAGCGGGGCCAAGGTTCGGCAACCCTATGGCGATGACCGAAAATACTACCCCCAGGCCGATTAGATTCGCAATCACTAGCGTTGTATATCCTCTCGGCAACCAGTTCTTAATTCCCAAACTTAGTCCTTTTTCCATTGAGGTAATACGAAACGACAGAATGATTCCAATGCACGCAAAGAGCAGCACCCATTGGCTAACATAGTGGATAAACGTGGTCACCTGTTCGAAATCGGAATTGGGGGCAGCATTAAGCGATCCAATGGTCGACACCAAAATAACGAGAAAACTGCCAATTGCAAAACGAACGCTCCATTTCAAAAGAGGCGCGTATGCGTTCGTTCGCAATGGAACCTTCGGTTCGGGTGTATTTTCGTCCCAATCTTGATCCAAGGGATGTGGCTCAGTCGAATTGGTCACGGGTGATTCCTAAAGATCCATGAGGAAATGACAAGATCCACTACTAGTTTTATAGTTTTAGTCTGCTCAAGAAACTTTACACCAAAAGCGTCGTGCATGCATGGTCTCGATTCGTTCCATTGTACGCACCGCTCGTCCATCCAAGGCGAGGCGCTACCGGGATTGTCAAACCGGACCGAACTGACGATGCTCAAGATGTCTTTGTAGTGTTGCTCGAAAGCCTTCCGAGCGTTGAATACTAGCCCAGTCAGAGCTTTCGAGGTTGGTTGCGAACGGAGACGCCAACAACCCTTGACCAAACATACTGCTCGCTTCTAGACTCTAGGGTTTTGCGTTTTCGAAAAAAACGGTTCTTGTCGATTCTAGTAGTAGAAAGTATTCAGTGTCAGCCACCTGCGTGATTGGACTTCAATGGGGCGACGAAGCCAAAGGCAAACTCGTCGATTTGCTTGCTCCTAGACATGATATCGTGGTGCGCTATCAGGGTGGAGCCAATGCAGGTCACACGGTGGTATGCGGCAAGGAAGTCTACAAACTTCATCATGTCCCGTCAGGCATTTTGTCGGGTGCGATTTCCAACGTGATCGCTCCTGGGGTTGTGATCGAGCCGAACATGCTGATACGAGAGATCGAAGGGTTGGAGGCTCGCGGTGTGCAACCGCGAACCAATCTCAAGCTGAGCGAACGGGCTCATTTGGTCATGCCTTGGCATTTTGTCGAGGACAAAGCCACCAACAAATCGATGGTCGCCGGTGAGAGTATCGGTACAACCAACCGAGGAATCGGGCCTTGCTATCGCGACAAGGTGGGTCGAATACATGCATTTCGTATTGCCGACTTGTTAAGCGATCAACTGCAACAAAAGGTCAACGAGGCAGTCGCTGCGAAACGGCATTTGCTGGCTCCGATTGCCGACGCGAGCGATCTTGAACTTATTGACGCAGGCAGAGTCTACGAACAATGCCAAGTTTGGGCGAAAGCATTGGGCCCGCTTGCGATCGACTCGACAAACTATCTTCTAGACGAATTGGACGCCGGAAAAAAACTTCTCATGGAGGGAGCCCAAGGTTCGCTGCTCGACATCGACCACGGTACGTATCCGTTCGTGACCAGCAGCAATGCATCGGGAGTAGGCGTTTCGGCCGGATCTGGCGTTCCCGCGCGCTGGATCAAGAATGTCATCGGAGTAACCAAGGCCTACTCGACGCGAGTCGGTGGCGGTCCGTTCCCAACCGAATTGTTGGATGAGACCGGTCAAAAGATACGAGAGATCGGTCGCGAATATGGAACCACGACCGGCAGGCCGCGTCGATGCGGTTGGTTCGATGCTGTGGCTGTCCGCTATACAGCCAGACTGAGTGGCATCCACTATTTATCGCTGATGATGATGGATGTGCTAAGCCATTTCAATGAACTGCAAGTCTGCGTCGCCTATGACTTGCGCGGCGAGCGAACGACCCGATTCCCGTGTTTGGCCGA
>JBEBHM010000673.1:0-4808 GCA_040080875.1 Pirellula sp. | reverse complement strand
GTCCTTGGTATAAAACAATGCTATGATGACGATTGCACCCAGATCATCCGCGATGGCCAATGCTGTGAGGAATATCTTAAGCGAATAAGGTACCTTGCTACCGAACAATGCGAGTACACCCAGCGAGAATGCGATATCGGTTGCCATGGGAATGCCAGCGCCACGTGACGTAGTCGTACCGAGATTTAAAAGAATGTGAATTGACGCGGGTACAACCATGCCGCCAATCGCTGCAATGACCGGCAAAGCCGCGTTTTTCCACGATGAAAGTTCGCCCTCGTAAATCTCTCGTTCAAGTTCCAATCCAATCATCAAAAAGAAGATGACCATCAACCCATCGTTCACCCATTTCTCGACCGGCATACCAAGCAACGGCATATGGAAAAAGTGCTGTAGCGAGTCGCCCATAAAAGTGTTCGCAAGCAATAGCGAAACGGCGGTGGCGAACATCAGCGCGAACGCACCGGCTCGCTCGCTCGATACAAATTCCTTAAACAGCTTCGTGCTCAGCATCAACTACTCCATTGAACGAAAGACCGCGTTGACCCGTGCACTTCGGTGCAATGGTTTGCCATACGTCAACGTCACACCCGCAAGCGATTTCCATGCACATCATCATCTTCGCTGGCGCGAATTTTTTCTACGGTTGTTGATGGCCGCCCACAGTGCGGGCAATGGGGTGCAGAAATCGAGACATTGCCTCTGCAGTCTGGACATGAGTACAGATTGGGCGAGTCACCGCTGGGCCGATTCTTAGTTCCGATTGCAAAGATGACCACAGCGGCGATGATCACCACTGGAGCGACGAGCACGCCGAGCACCACCGCGAAAATGATAATCTCTGCAAAGCCAATTCCAAACATATTGCGCCCCTCCCATGAAATAAATGAATGCGAGACCCCACTGTTTCGCGACCTGCAACAAATAACGTTTCTGTGCTTCTGCCCGTGGGAAAGGATCTGACCGGTTCGAGGAATTTGTATTTGTCACTTTCGGAAAGTGATTAATCGGTTGCCAATCGACGTGAGGGCGTATTGTCTGGAAGTTTTAGCATCATAGTGAAAGGTTTGGGAAAAGTCGAGGAAAGGCTTGGGACACAACTCAGGTGAATGGAATGGTTATGCAGTTGGAGGCCTCTTCCCGCTGGCAAGGCAGCCTCCAAGGAATGCAAATGGAATATACGCCAGCACAAGGTCAGCTGCAATGAACCACAAGGGACCACCGCAATTGCAGATCATCGCAATACCGCCGACTAGAAAAGTCACGCCAATACCGATTGCAAACTTCATGGGGTGGCTGGCCGCGAGCTTGGCTGCGATGAAAGCACCGGTGAGCGTTCCCAACGCATGAGCCAATAACGGAAAAATGAAGTACACGGGCGTAAGCGACTTCATGCTTTCGCGGACGGCTTCCATGGTCGAGACATCCGTGCCCTTGGGAAGAGGAACCACGGACATTCCAAGGGTGACCAATCCAAGATTGACCACGCTGCCAATGACCAAGCCGACCACCGCCGCGAAAATGTTCCTTGCGATGGGATTCATGATCAAATTGGTTTCGTTAAAAGTGTGAATGTAGCTTTAGGCGTCGATCACAAGTCGGGCCAGACCAAGAATAGCAGCAAATGATCATGGCCCCCATCGTTACGACGCGGCTTGCGCGGTGCGAATAGTTTGGCCAACTCCCAGATAGTTGGTTCTCATTCAAGGGGATTTTTCCAGAAACGGTACCGGACACCTTTGATCCCCTTCACCTTTGATCCCCTTTGATGCACCTTTGATGACTTAGTTTGAGAGCAACTTGGCGAAATCACGGGCGGCTTGCTCTGGCAAGAGCGCTGTTTGTGCGATGCCAGACACAACCTTGGTCACGTTGTGGTCCACTCGGTCCGGGATCCCCCAGTGACGCCCCTCGGCCTTGGTCGCGTAGATCGATAACGTGTTGTGCCCGCTGCCAGGACGTTCGCCGATGATGTGCACAATGAATTGGTTCCCAGATCTGCCTCCATAAAGAAGTTCGCCGATTCGGTAACCGGCGCGCACTCGACCGGAACGAACTAACATTCTTTCAGGCGCAACGCGATACCCAGCTTTCGTGAGTTCCGCCTCGATGCCAACCAGTAACCGTTGCAATTGGTCGCCAGTGGTTAGTGCCAATGCGTTGAGTCCATCCGACACCACAATTTGGGCATCGTACCTGTCGTGGTGCGTGGTCCTGAGCCCTCGGATCAAATTCATCGAGGCATCGGACAGGCGCTCGCCTGATGCCGGATGCAAAATATAGTCATTCCGATCCTTGGAGGACGATTGCACTGAGATACCCTTGGGAAACGAAGTCACAAAATCGTTGTTCAACTCCGCCCAAATACTTTTTTTGGACTCCGCATAGATTCGTTGAATCTCAGCTTCTAGGTTCGGCGCAAGTTGGGATTCGTCGGCCCCGTGTCCTTCGGCAATGAATAGTCCTCTCGATCGTATTTCGGATACCATTTTGGCCGCTTCGACGAGTATCTCGGCGTCTTGCCGAAGATCTTTTTTCTTTCGGCGATATTGTAGGTATATCCAGGATGGATCACCGAAATGAGACGTTGGGTTCCCTTGACTGTCGATGACACCGATACGCTTGAAGAAGTCCCACATGCGATCATCGACCTTGAACCCGAATTTCTTCCGGACATGCACGTGATCGTGATACCCTGTGGTCAGATATCCCAACATAGGATCCAGACGAGTTGGGAGCGCCATGAGGTATCCGGGGTTGGCGGGCATGATTTGATCGATGCACCACCCCAAGTCGTCTAGACTCACATCCATATGCAGCGTGGAGCAGACATCCAGCCCAATCATGAGTCCATGCAGTTTTCCCATCACGATATCTTCCAGGCAGCATCGCACTAACTGCTGGCGCGATCGGAACACTTCTGGGCCGATAAAACCGGCGACGTCGTTCAGGTGAACCCACGGCTGGCTGTTCGGATCGCGCCGTCCGTTGGTCTTCGCGACTGTTTGGCTGAGAGCTCGAGCGAACCCATACTTCCTCGACTCAAGCAAAACCATGTCGATGCCATCGCCATGCCCGTTCGTAAAATCGGCACCTTGTCCCGTCTCAAAATACAAGCCGTATTTCCCTTTGCGAGAACGGGCGTGTCCCACCATCTTTTCAACGGAAATGTCGAACGTCTTGTTGGCCCCGTCCACTCCAGCAATGCTTTGAAACCAAAGCGCTGTCGACCCAGGCGACCTCTGTTCCGCTTCGGCTTGCACGTCGATATGGGCAAGGACACAGTGAGGCAAGACATCATCGATTCCGAACGTGACGAGGATATCCTGAAGCGCTCGTTCGATGGCAACGACGGAATCGGGATCGCTCGACACAGGGTTCGTACCCAGCAATACATCTCCGACCGCGAACGCAAATGCATTGAACACTTGCCAACGAATGTCGTCGACGTTGTCGGTCGGCGAATTGGGCTGGACTCGAGCCCCCATATATCCCTTGGAACCGATTTTGGAACCTGGAAGCGGATTGAACACTTTCGAGCCAATGCGAACTAATTCTTGATTGGTCATCAGCTTCACAACGCAACCGATGACGTCGCTCGATAACCCCTTGCGGACGGAATGGATTTCGCTTTCGGATCGTTCCAACAAGAATTGCTTAAGTTGGCCCAATGTCATCGTTGCAATGCGACCCAGGACGTCATCCTCGATTGCACCCGAGATGAAGTGGAAGAGATCGTCGCGAGCCGGAGCATGCTCGTCGATTTCACGGATGGTAGTGTTTGCCAACAATACTCGGGCCAGTTGGCGAGCGGACTCGGATTCAGCAGCCACGCCAACGATTTCATCCCCTTCTTTAAACTCGTTCGCAGCACCGAGCATTTTCTTGAACAAGGCATCGTTCCATTGACCTTGCGTTCGCTCAATCCAATCGACAAGGCTCTCGCCATCTAGGATGCTTGGAGCCGACTCGACCGCGTACAAGAATGTAGAACTTGTGCTGCCCATTGCGGCGGTAGTGGCGCTTAGGTTGAGAAATCGTCGTCGAAACATAAGTCATCTAGCCTCATCCAACTTCGGTTTTGACACGAATCTTGTCCTGCCGTCGGCAAGATCCCCTCCTGATCGCAAGGTGTCTTTGGAGTACATTGTACCGAAACGAATGCGTCTCTTGTGTCCAGAACGCTGGGGCGAGAGCTCAAGCTAACTTCAAGAAGAAGAATTTTGTAATGATACTTCTCGGCGATCGCCAGTTGAGACACACTCGTTCCCAGGCTCTTGCGGCTCTTGCCTGGGAACGTAATGTCTTGGAGGCTCTGCGGCTCTGCCTCCTGCGTCGATGAGTTCAACGTCGCGTACGCAGGCGGAGCCTGCAATTCACCTGGTTCCCAGGCAGAGCGGCAGAGCCCGGGAACCAGGTGCTAGTGATGAGCGAGAAATGTCTGTGTATTTCTAATTTTTCCGGAACCGGAGCTCCCCATCCTGGCTTTTATCCTCTGATTCAGCTCACGCAAGAGATAGGAATTGTAGATTGACAGATCCAGCTTCCACCACGAGCCAACCGGATCCGAACGATTGCTCCGAAGAGGAGTTGATTGAAGCAGCTAAAGGTAGCGCGGACGCATTGACAGCTCTTTATCGACTTCATTATGCAGCAATCTACGGGTATGTGCTTCGCCGTGTAGGCAAAGCGGATGACACGCACGACATCGTATCAGACGTTTTTGTCAACATGGTTCGCTACTTGCCTCGATTTCGTTGGACAGGCGCCCCGTTTCGTTCCTGGCTACTGCGACTTGCGAATTCAGC
>JBEBHM010000072.1:0-17776 GCA_040080875.1 Pirellula sp. | reverse complement strand
GAAGTTCGAAGTTTGAAGCGGGCGCGAAAGTGCTTTGTTTAGGACTTGCCGATTTTTGTTGTATTACAATGATGAGTATGACCGGACCATCGTTATCCGGCGCAGCTATGGCAAATTGTTCGCGAGATCATTGCTGATAAAGCGATCTGTCGTCCCTATCGGGACTGTTATGCATGGGTTGGGCCTGCGGCCCAACGGCGGTTGTCACAACCGCCTAGACATATGTCGTCCCTATCGGGACTTAATCGCGAAAGCCAAGTTAAGTTTGGATTAGTCAGGATCGAACAATTCGGAGAATTGTGCAACGGTGGAACCGATCAATGGTGTCCGGGAAAGCTTGAAAGTACAGGTCGAAGCCGTCTTCGTTGCAAGAAGCGCTGCCGTTAGGTTGTGGCCCGCCGACTATTTCGCGGCGCGTATCCATGCTTCGTTGAACGCGACGTGCTTGATTCCTTTCATATCCGGTTTTTTGGCACCATTGACCGGTGGTTCTTCGGATGCGATGAAGCAACTGTAAATGGCGTGAATCGTTCCATCGCGGGCCTGGATGACTGCCGGATAGTGGTATCTGCCTGCGGTGTGATTCTCAAGGTGCCGCGTGATCGACCACGTTCGGCCTTCGTCTTCGGAAATAGAGACAACCAGACTGGCGCGGCTTGACTTGGAGTCGTTGTATACGAGTACCCAATGACCGTTAGCTAATCGCACACTGTCGATTCCGCTCCCCGGGTTGGGAAGTTCCGAGTCGCCAACCGGGCTCCAAGTCAGGCCTTCATCGTTCGACTCGGAAACGCGAATGCACCCTCGCGGGCCGTTCTCGCGCATGTAGGCGACAAGTGTACCGTTGTCGCGGCGCAACACCGTGGGTTGTATATTGCCGAAACCCAATAGCGGCTTGCTTGGATACCAGTTCGAACCACCGTCGTCGCTGATCGCCATGATCGAAATCGCAAAAGTGTCGGAATAGAGCGGGAGTAGAATGCGGCCGCTGGGCAAAACTGTCGGCTTGCAACGCGGCGCCCAGCCCATGCGTTGGTAGAGCGGATCGCGCAGCTTGGCAATCTGTGCGTCCGGTCCGCCTATTGCCCCTCGTGGCGGCCTCAGCTTGCGATCGCCAAGTAGCGTCATCGCCTCATCCGCGAAGTCGTTTGGTTTGAGCAAGATTAAGCCATCGCGATCCCACTTTGGCGAACCTGCAGACAGGTAGTTGGTCGCGACACGGTAGTTCATTAGACAAGATTCCCAACTGCTACCGACGATCGTCGGATAGAACAGCCACAGCTGCGATTTGCTATCAATCATCATGCAAGTGTTGCAGTCTGGGAACCCGCGCCGATCAGCCATTACGAACGAATCGCTCCAAGCTTTGCTGCTTTTAGGCTTCCTCGCACCGAAAACCGCTGCATCTGCGTCTTCGGCATCGCCATACCATGAAGCGAGAAGATCGCCGTTTGCCAGTTCGACAATCCCAGGCGCATGCGTTTGTTTTTCGACGACAGGGAAAATTTGCTCCGCTTCATATCGAGGAACCTCAACCGATTCTGGACCGTAACTGACAAGGTCATCCAATCTGGTTCGGACGCCTTCAGCCGGTACCTCGAGCTTTGCAGTCCATACGACTCCGTTGAGAATAAACATGCGAAGATCGTCAACGGACCAATTCTTGTAAAAGTGCGGCATGACGATTCCAAATCCGCGTCCTCCATCCAAGCGGTCAACGCACCATGCGACGGGCTCCGATTTAGGTGATTCAGGAGGTAACATCGAAGTGGCTAACACGGTTACATTGGAGGCCGGCTTTCCATCTTTGCCAAAGTAATTGTTGTAGTAAGGCTCATCGCGCAATGTAAAAGGTTTCCAACCGCGACTAATTGCGTGACCGGGAGCCGACGGTTCGATGGTGGCCTTTTCAAAGATCTTGGCGAACGACTCGTGATGCGGGCATGATCGATTTGCAAAGTAAGCTCCAATCCAACGCAAGAGCGGATGATCCCCAGAAGGCGTAACGTCTTGGCCTCCAAGCCCTGTGGCGTAATGTAGACACACGACTCCACATCCACGCTGTGTCATGCGTTCGATATCGGCCAGAATCGCCTTGGTATTAGGCATCCTACCCGGGGGAAAGAAATCGCCAAGGAACACGAGACTCGATACCGATTCCAAAAGCAATGCGTCCTGTGGCCATTCATGAACCAAATTTGCTTTGACGCCCGATACATTGGTCATCGATTCGAGACATCGCTTGAGCACTTCGCCTCCGGCAATCAGCCAACACGTAAATAGAGAAAATGCAGATTTCATAAGTACTTTGGTTCCCGGCTCACGAGATGGAAAATTGCCTGATGCACAAACAGCTTCGTATCAATGTACACTTCTGGCCGAGCGCCACCACCGCAGGTTGCAAAGGCTGATGATTCAACCGGGCAAAAGGCGATCGAGCAAGCGCCTTGTGGGGTGGGCTGTGTGGTTGGAATTGGCGTTGTTTGTCGAACCAAAAAATATGGATGGCCCCATTGGAACATCAAAATCGAGGGGCAAGAATATCGGCTGCTTGATCTTCTTGTCCCTAAGAGCCTTGAGGAATGGACTTCCCATTTGCACCGTTTCGGTGGAGGGCCTTATGGAAATGGATTCGAAGGTTGCATGTGATTAGGTCAAGTTGATTGCATTCCATCATGCCGTTCGCCTCGCTCGTAAACGACATTGGCCCTACCAACGATCAACGGGTCGAGCGGGCCGATTCGTTTGACGTCTTTTGATTCATAGGGGAGTCGATGAAGGACGTAACGCATGCCATTCAGTCGGGCGCGCTTTTTGCAATCCGACTTGACGACTGTCCAAGGTGAATCGGTCGTGTCGGTATGAAAGAACATCGCTTCTTTGGCCTTCGTGTAATCGTCCCATTTGTCGAGTGACGCCATGTCGATCGGTGATAGTTTCCACTGTTTTAGCGGATGGGTTTCTCGTTCATTGAATCGTCTTCGTTGTTCGTTGCGGCTTACCGAGTACCAAAACTTGATGATATGTGTACCGCTTCGCACGAGATTGCGTTCGAATTCAGGCGCTTGTCTCATGAACTCGGCATAATCCTCGGAACTACAAAATCCCATGACTCGCTCAACGCCAGCTCGGTTGTACCAGGAACGATCGAATAGAACGATTTCGCCAGCTGTGGGCAAATGCTCGACGTAACGCTGAAAGTACCATTGCCCGCGTTCGATTTCACTCGGCTTCTCCAACGCTACGACTCTGGCTCCTCGCGGATTCAAGTGCTCCATAAATCGTTTGATCGTTCCTCCTTTGCCAGCCGCGTCTCTGCCCTCGAAGAGGATAACCACTTTTTGGCCAGTTTTCTTGACCCATGATTGCAGCTTGAGCAATTCGACTTGGAGAAGATACTTCTGTTTCTCGTAGTTCCTCCGAGACAACAAGTTCTTGTAGGGATAGCCGCCCGTACGCCACTCTTCCGACAATTCATCATCAGGCTGTAGCTTATCGAGAGCATTCAATTCGCTTTTGCCCAGAATCGCGTCACGCAGGGCCGTGGCGTCATCCGCAGAAGCTCCAGTCATAATGGCCTCCAGTGCTTTTGTTAGCGCACTGATATCATGAGGTGGTATGGAGCTCACAACATCTTTCACTGCAGCAATCTTGGACTCTTGGGCGGCGGAAATCTCTTCCTCGACAACGAATTTTTCGATATCGGATTCCGTGAGCCCTGGGGAGATATCGCCTCGCGAAACTTGTCGACTCAATGGAACATCGGCCGTATGTTTCTTTTTATTAGGCTTGCTTACGGCAGCTGCCGATTTTAATTTGTTTCCAGATTCAGATAAAGACTTTTTGACTGGCATTTTCGAAACTCATGGAGGCGACGACTAACAACCAGCCTGCAGTCGTCTCGGATGTCGACCGCATGGCATTTTTCTTCTACTATAGCTCGTCCAAGCTGCGAAGGTCATGTGGTCGACTAGGTTTGTGCGGGGGTTCAGCAAACCCCTAGCGAATGTCCAAAATTTCTGAGCAGACCAAAGAATCCCTGGGGAGTGTTAACTGTTTGGTCAACTTGTAGTAGGTCTTGAGTTAGAGCATTGATGTCAGCAAGCGCCTTCGATTTTGGGAAGCAAAATCGAAGCGGCTGGCCGCAATTGACCGACGATAGCACAGCTTCGTGGTCGATAGCAATCGTTCGAAGTTTGTCGATTGAAAGCACTTTCTTGATGCGACCTTCGTCGAGTCCTTGGATTTGGGGGTCGAATCGGTTAATGACAACCCACGGTGAATGGGCTTTGATTCCGAGACGCAGTGCTTCACCTGTCAGTTGCAGCGAAGGCACCGTCTGGTCAGCAACGAGAACTACTTCGTCGGCTGAATTCAGTGCTGTGAGCTGTGCTTCGTCTAAAGTACTTGGTACATCGAGGATCACAACCTGAGCGAGTTGACGAAGGCTATCAATCAAATGAGAAATAGTCGCCGGGTTTACACTTAGAGATTTTACTGCACGCGATGGCCCTGCCAAAATCGACAATCGATCACCAAATGGAACGAGCGCTTTCTTAGTCAAGTATACATCGATTTCCTGACCATATTGAAGTAGCTCTAGTGTATTGAAGTGCGGCTCGATTGTCAGGTACGAAGCGAGAACACCATAGTTAAATGAGAGCTCCGCAACAATGGTTTCAACTTGATAGGTTTGAGCCAACTCGTAGCCCATGTTAACAGCTAAAGTTGTTGTCCCTACTCCACCGTGAGCGCCGGTTAATGCAATTACTCTTGAGGTACCCGACGCGTGGCCAAATTGCATTGCCACCATCGAAAGCGCCTGCCGAAAGTCGTCGATATCCATTGGCAGCAAGACAACCTGAGCCGCTCCGTCACGCATTGCATGCACAACGGCTGCGGAATTCATATCACCCTCGATCAAGGCAATGATGGGACGACCAATAAACGCTCCGCTCAAGCGTCGCAGAAAATCCCCTTGGTGTTCAGCGTCCATTTGGCAAAGAAACAACCTGTTTTCGTCGTGATGGAGACTTAAGTTTTCTACCGTCGATAAAACATTAGGAAACTCGTGCTCTATTTCAATATTCTGATTCGACAATTCTCGACGCAACGCAGGTAAGATCGATTCATTTTGGCCAATAAGTACTGCTTTAAATGGATACATGGTTGTCTGCGAAGTTGGAATGGTAGAGATCAAACAATGCGAATGATTTCAATGAGGTCCGTATGCATCCAACCAACCTAGGTTGTCGGATGATGTCAATCCGAAAACAGCATTGAAATATCGCAGTTTTCCATGAATATCGCCGCTTCAATTGATACAGACCTCTTCACGCACGTGCTATATGCAGCGAGACAAGCAAGGGTAGATACTTCCAAATTGCTCTGCGGACGAACAACAACGGATTCCGAATTGCAAAGTGACCTTTACCACAGATTGAATCACGCATGATAATCCGGTCGTGTGGACAGAGCGGAGAATTACGAATCAATGGTGGTAGTGAAGACCGCGATCCACCGTCTTCGACTTGTGCTAAGTTCCGGATCGGGGCCTCGCTGAACCCAATCGATCTGCTTGACAGAACAAGCCCAATTGAAACAGAAGTGAAGATCATGAGTGGCGGATTAATTGCGAGCATTGTTGGTGGCATTGTTGTCGTCATAGCCGCGTGCATCTTCGTCGTTATTCAAAAATCAAAACAATAGAAGCATTTCAAGGGTTACAAACTGCGTTCTCGTTGCTGAGCTGAGTGTCTTGACGTCGATTCCGTTTGTCTTTTTCGATGACGAAAGTGGAAAGATCTCTAGGGCGATGCTTCCGGCACTCGCCACGCTTCATCGAAATAACCGGCGACAATTACTTCCTCCGGAAATGTCGGAAATGTCGGAGATGTCGGATGCCACAGAGCTGCGCCCGGCTGCGTTTTAATAACTGCCCAATCACCTAGACGTGGGAAGAGTAAATAGTTGAACGCAGCAAACTCTTTTTCATGAAATGTGTGGCCACTATTCACGACTAAGTAGCGATTAACCACGAACGGACTCTCACAGATAAATGCCGGAGCATGATCCTTGGAGGATCTCAGTTGGCCACCCATGCGAATTTCATTTCGCGTCCAACTCACGGGGAGCTGGGGCAGCGCCCGCGCAATCCACGAATTGCTTCCAGGATCACCAAATAGAATCAGGTGCTTGTCCCGGACATCTGCCTCGGTCACTTCGCTGTCGTTCTTTACCGGCAGGTTGCCTCGCATATAGCGGGCCCATTCGTATTCAAAACGTCGCAGACTGGCGTATGCCCAGTCGTTTACTTCGGCATCCCAAGGCTGGCCGGTGCCTCGCACGCAAAGGAAAGGAGTCGCAAACGCATCGTCGATCGGACCTTGCAGACCCGGTCGCTTGCCCGTCAACGTGATCTGACTGCGCAAGCCATCGCATCGCCAACCTTGGGCAGACAAGCTGAATGCGAGTGCGTCGCTCGGCTGATGCGGTGGTAATGCAATGTCAGCGGCGCCAATTCGCACTTTGGAAACGGGGCGATGAATGGCAAAGCGAGTCATGTTCTGCAGCTTAGTGACTTCGAGAACATTGTCGTCTGCTATGTTGGCTTGGAATTCAGCACGCTCGTAATGTTTGCCCAAGCCGAGGATTTCTAACCAGTGGCAACGGTTGTATTTCAGCGTCCAAGTGACGAACCGAAGATTTTGGGGATCGTCATCTAATCCTCGAGCGACGTGTTCGCCGATGCGACGAAGTTGTTCGCGATGTGTTACGGGATCAATCACGTGCCCAGTACCGGGCGATATGAGGTTCACCATCGACAGCCCCTCCTTCGCGAATGCCTCGCCCATGATGACGTGAGCTTGGAAGAAGACATCGTTTTCGCCGATCGCCGCGATGGCTGGCACGATTCCCGCATTGGCGGCGTAGTCGACCGAGTCGAGCATATGCAAACCGAGCTCTTGATGTGGGGGCAATTGGCCGACTTGGATGAAATTGGGGATCGGTGTCTCGGAGAAGCGATGCGTGTCGACGTAACCGCAGTAAGGGCCGATGGCGGCGAAGCGCCCCGGGTGCTTCAAGCCAAGATGCCAAGTGCCGGATGCGCCCATCGACATGCCGCGGAGCACGATTCGGTTGCGGTCAATTCGGTAGTTGCGGCATACGGCTTCGATGGCTTCAAACACATCGGTTTCACCCGCCCATCGGTAGCAGTTCTCGACACGTCCCAGCGGGTGCAATTCGATGTAATTGGTTTCTGGTCCATCTTGATTGGCATCCTCGTCGTCGAAACGAGCGATGAACTTCAGTTCGCTCATGCCTACAGGTTTCGAGCTGCCATGCAATACGACGTCGAGCCGTATCGGTCGGCTCGCATCATAACTCTGCGGAACGATCACTCCGTAGGGTTGGGTCGAACCATCAACGGCTGAAACGAAGCCTCGCACCGCCTTGCCTTTCTTGCTCGTCCAGAGCGCTTTGCGTGATTCGATGGCCTCGGCCCGCTCGGCGCCGCGAACCAGCGCTTTCTTTATCAGTGCAATATCGCCCGGTGTGAGTGTGTTGTCATAACGCAAAGCCCACTCGATGCCTTTGTGAAACACTCGTACGTCGGCCAGTCGATCGGTGTCGGGATCCTTGAGACTTGCGATTTTCGCTTCCAACTGAACTAGGCCATTCTTGATTTCTTGTAATTCAGCGGTTGCAGGATTTGCTTGCCGCAGCATGAACTCCATCGCGGCGCAGGTGTCTTCGTAATTCGTCGCATGGCCTCCTTGCTCGCGATGGATGCTCAACACGCGACGGTTCGACTGCTTCAGCTTCTCGACCAAGCTAAGCACGCTGTGTGGGGGCACGATGTCGTCTTTGCCGCCGGTAGTGACGGCCAGAGGCATAGTGAAACGTTCCGACCATAGCTCGGCGCTTCGTTTTTTGTATTCGTCCGGCAAGTCCACCTTGGTACCTCCGTACGATTCCGCGATGGCCTCTTGGAATCGCTCGTATTCAAGCATGTTGGCAGTTCCATTGAGGCTGCAAACGCCTGCGATAAGCTCAGGGTGCAAGGCAGCAAAGATCAGCGCCCCCGTGCCTCCCATAGAACCTCCCGCGAGGAAAACCCGATCGATCCGACGACGTTGCTTGAGGTCGGCGATGATTTGCACCACGTCCGCCTCGGCCTTTGGTCCCATCCAGGACGTCGGTGCGCGATAGTCGGGCGAAATGAGAATCAAACCATGTTTCGCGGATATGTCCCGCACGCCCTGACATTCTCCTCGCGTTTGTCGAATGAACTGCCATCGATCCGATCCATGACCATGCAGCGCGATCACAACATCGCACGGTTTCGTGGAATCCAACTGGTCCGGAAGCAGTTCGACGTAACGCTGCTCGGTGCCATCGAGCTTGGACGTAAACGCAATGTCCTGCGGTTCCGAACACAAGCCGGTGGTGACAAACAACCAGACAATTAGCAGTGTCGTGATCTCTTTCATCGCAATTTTGGATTCACTCCTTGTATTTGTGCCGATTCGATCAGCAGAATTGCATCAAAGAATCTAACTAAGCGTGTCACAGGGAGTCCATACCGGAAGAAAACGAATTCAGCCAATCTTAAGGAGGAAGAAACATTCGCTCTCTTGAGTTTGTTAGATTATTGGTTTTGCACGTAGGAATCAAGGAAATAATGCGGACGGCGATTTGTCCCGCGTTCATTGGAGATCGATTTATGAGGAGGCGTGTCACGTGAGATTTGCGACTCGAATGTCAATTTCGAACCGCTTCGTTTGGGTTGCTTTCGCGGCCATCTTGGTATGCGCTACCGAAATCGGATTCACTCAGGACCTTTCTTGGACCAGAGTTACCGAACGAGCCCCTTGGCAGCCTCGGGATTCTCAAGGCGAAGTGGTGTTTGGCGATCGGCTGTGGATTTTTGGTGGTTGGTTCAATTCGATGGAAGCTCCGCCCAGGGATGTGTGGAGTTCGACGGATGGCAAAGCGTGGACGTTGGTCGAGAAATCGGCTCCGTGGTTGCACAGCGATTTGCCTATGTCGATAGCGTTCAAGGGTCGCATGTGGATGATGGGCGGATGGTACAACGGTAGACTGCCCGGTCATTCGGCCAGCAATCAAGTATGGTCATCGACCGATGGCGAGAAATGGGAACAAGTGACCCCAGCAGCCGGTTGGACACCGCGCATCGCGGCGGCGGTGGTCGAGTTTAAAGAGAGAATGTACGTATTGGGTGGGACCGAGAACTATTACTTCGGTGATGCCAAGAGCCTTAAGAACGACGTTTGGTATTCGACCGATGGCAAGCAATGGATTCAAGCCACTGCCGCAGCGCCGTGGTCTCCGAGAGCCTATCATCAAGCGGCCGTGCTCAACGGCAAGATCTACGTTTTTGGTGGCGGGAATTACGTACCGGAATACCAAACCTACAACGATGTGTGGTGTTCCGAGGATGGCATCCATTGGACACAAGTCACCAGCGCGGCGCCCTGGCACCCGCGACTCTGGTTTTCGTCCGCTGTCTATCGAGACCACATGTGGGTGCTAGGCGGTTGGTCGAACAACCCGAGCAAGAATTGGGGCGACGCGTGGTATTCCAAAAACGGCAAGGAATGGAAACAACTCGCTGCGCCTGGGGCATGGAAAGAACGGCACGAGCATTCGGCCTATGTATTTCAGGACAAACTGTGGATCGCTGGCGGTCACGCACAACCGCTCAGCAGCGAAGTTTGGTCTTTGCAGCTTCCGGTTGGATGGTCGGGGAATGCAGCTATCGAGACGCCCGCCCGCGAGGGCAACCAAACCGAGCGGAGTGCGCCCGAGCCAATCGCCCACTGGCCGCTCCAGACCGATGCTCGAGATCACTCGGAGTCCAAGCTGTCGTCCGTTGCAAACGCCATTCAATTTAGCGCCGCCGACAAACAAGGCGACGCACGAACCGCCGCGATTTTCGACGGTAAGAAATCGGTTGTAGAAGTGGCGGATGCGCCTTCGACGCGGCTTGGGACCGGCGAGTTTTCGATCTCGTTATGGGCGCATACCGACACGGAACTCGAGGACTTGTTAGGAGATTTGGTCAGCCAATACGATCCAGCCACACGCACCGGTTTCAACCTTGGAATTTACAACCACGGGGGCGTAACGAACTCTCAACCGAATTCCCGTCAGCTTCATTTTGGCATCGATCAAGGCAGATTGGAAGACAAGTTCGCAGATCATGGACAGCTTGGCAATGCGGTCTTCGTCTTTTCGCTTTGCGTTCACGACGGTCGACTGTACGCAGCGACGTGCCATGCAGGCGCTGCGGAAGTAGGACATGTGTATCGATTCGAGGGCGGTGATCGATGGACCGACCTGGGTAGCCCCGACACAGCCAATGCAATCTCGGCAATGGCCGTTTACAACGGCAACTTGTACGTCGCATCGTCCAAGTATCGATTGGCCGGTTCGAGTTTATCGGAATCCGAAAACCCGAACTTTGGCGGCAAAGTCTTTCGATTAGCCGATGGCGACGTGTGGCAGTCCTGCGGCTCGGTTTCACCTCAAACCGAAGGTATTTCGGCCCTGATCGTATTTCGAGGCAAGCTATACGCTAGCTCGCTCTACCGTCCGGCTGGGTTCTTTCGTTACGAAGGCGATCAACGTTGGACGCCATGCGAGACGCCGCAAGGAAAGAGAGTCGAGGCGTTGACGGTCCATAACGGATTGATCTATGCGACCAGTTACGACGAAGGATCTGTGTTTAGTTTTGACGGCCAGAGTTGGCAAGACGTTGGCAAGATTCCCGAAGCAACGCAAACGTACGGCTTCGGAGTCTATCGAGGCAACCTCTACGTCAGCGAATGGCCCAAGGCTCACGTATTTCGTTACGATGGCGGAACCAGTTGGACCGACACCGGTAAACTCGGGGGAGAACTGGAAGCGATGCCGCTGTTGGTCTACAACGGCAAGATGTACGGTGGAACATTGCCGATGGCAGAAGTCCACCGTTACGACGGCGACCATCATTGGACGCGTTTGGCTCAAGTCGATCAAACCCCAGATGTAAAGTATCGACGCGCTTGGTCGATGGCAGTCTACAATGGGCGCTTGTTCGTTGGCACGTTACCGTCCGGTCGCGTGTTGTCGATCGAAGCCGGCAAGAACGCGACCTACGATCGTGAGCTTGTGCCCGGATGGCATCACATTGCGGCCATTCGCCGCGCCGATAAATTGCAATTGTATGTGGACGGCCAGCGGGTTGCCGAATCCACGACCTTTGATCCGGAGCAATACAATTTATCGACCACTGCTCCGCTCCGCATAGGTTTCGGCGCTCAAGACTACTTCAATGGAAAGATCTCCGACGTGCGGCTGTTCCGCAGTGCGCTGTCGAGTGAACAAGTGCGCGAGCTTGCAAGCGGAGAGCAACGGATTGGCAAGCAATAGTCGTCTTGCAAAAACCTTAATGATGGTGCGCTATTCTGCCGTAGCGGAACGCGTCAAGCGTTTCGACAACGCCTCGAAAACCTTGACGGTTTCCACTACATGCGAACAGAATTGCGCACGCTCCTATTGTTATGCCAGGCAAAAAGAACGTGCGTCGTAATGGGCGTCAAAAACGGACAGCAAGATCTTATCGACGTCTAGAAGCTGGTACAATGAGCATGCCGTCGGAACTTGAATTAAGGAAAAGTAAATGAAGATCGTTTTGCCACTCGTAGTTTTCGTTTGTCTTTTGAATAGCTCGTACGGTCAAACAGGGACGCCGACTGCCACTCAAGGGCCTGCTCTTTTTGAAAAGTTGGATGCGAATCGTGATGGTTCGTTGAGCCCCGATGAGCTTCCGGCGAACTTGAAACCGAACTTTGCTCGCGTCGATGCGAATCGCGATGGGAAAATCTCCAAAGAAGAACACCTTGCCTTCGTCAATCGAAATCAACAACCGAACGATGCCAATAACCGCACGCATCCTATCGCAGACAAAATCGAGACGATTCTCAATCGAGCGTATGCTGAGACAGACAATCCGCGACAGCGGCTCGATTTGTATCTGCCGAAGAAGCGTACGTCGGACAAACCGTTGCCCATGGTCGTCTTCATTCATGGCGGTGGCTGGCGAAACGGCGACAAGAATGGCGGATTGAATTGGGTTGCGCCATATCTTGCGAGCGGCAACTACGCAGGGGCTTCGATTGGCTATCGTCTGACAGGTGAATCGCAATGGCCGGCTCAGATACACGATTGCAAAGCGGCCATTCGCTGGCTCAAGGCGCATGCAAAAGAGTACGACGTCGACGAGAACAAGATCGGCGTGATAGGGACATCGGCGGGTGGACATCTAGTATCGATGTTGGGAACCAGCGGAGATGTGCCGTCACTCGAAGGGTCTCTTGGAAAAAACCTCGACAAAACAAGCCGGGTTGCCTGCGTTGTCAATTTCTTTGGCCCGGAGAATTTTATTACGATGGAGCATCAGCCGAGCACGATTGATCGCAAAGGAACGAAGGATTGCCCTGAAGCGTTGTTGTTAGGAGGAGCGATATCCGACCGGAAAGAGATAGCTCGCGAGGCGTCGCCTGTAACGCACGTTTCCAAGGGCGATGCCCCATTCTTTACCGCCCACGGGACCAAGGATCCCCTTGTGCCATTCGCTCAAGGCCAAGAGTTGCACGCCGCATTGAAGCAAGTCGGCGTTCCGTCGCTATTTCAAGAGATGACCGATGGAGGGCACGGATTCAAGAATAAGGTATTAGACGAACGCGTCATGCAGTTCTTCGACCTTCATTTGCGAGGTATTACGTCCGAGATCGACACTGCACCGATCGCCTTGCAAGCGAAATAAGAGACCGCCGAGGTAACGCTTAGTTCAGAAGTCGTAGTACTTAGGGCGTATTCATGTTTTCCAATAACGACCCATTCATCGAGTTGCGGCAAGTTAAAGTTCAGAAAATCAAGGCGCCCTATCTTTCACTTGGATGCAAGTTCAACCAATCACGGGATTGAACGACGGAGTGAAGCTCCCTGCTCCGGTCATGTTCTTCGCTGCTACCGCCCCCTTCTCTCAACACATCGCCACTACAACCGATGGCGGTCGCTCGTGGAAGCGTTTTGTTGGAAATCCTGTTGTGCGTAACATGGGCAATGGCGATCGCGATCCTAAAGTCATTTGGCATGAGGCTTGTAGAACGGCCGTCCTCAGCCGCTTCGGCGGCTCGATGTACTCTCAAACAGTTGAGGACAACTATTTTACTCTGGAAAGACGCCAATGATCCATGCTGGCTCCACGGCAATTTCGGTTTCTCGGAAATAAATTCCCAGAAAATCCGAGAATCTCTGAAAGAACTCCCAGTTTGTTGTCTACCTGAATGAAACGCTAAACGTGGCGAGCTCAAAGACATTCTTGACAAGGAGAAGCGAAAATGGGTTATCAGAATACCTCCGGAAACAGAAACACTTATCAAAAAATAACTTGGACCCTTCGCCGGTTTCGCGGCAGAAACATCAAAACGTTGAGTTCAAGTGACAAGAACACAATCATTGCTTGCATGTCCATCATAATTGACGCATCAGCAAAAGGTATTCGTCCAGATCCGTCAGTGATCGCATTGATAAAAGAGGTTTCGTTTTCAGCACGGGATCTAGACGGTCAATCGGCTGGAATTATTGGCCTAGACGACTGGCAAAATCAAGTGTAACCAGCCTAAAAGCCGAATAATACATCAGCATAAGGCTGTGGTATTTTGGAAACGCGCAAGATTTGGCCTCGGAAGGTCCGGACAGTCAGAAGACGTCGACACCTCGAAAACCGCAATCGTGAAGTCCCTCAGATTAGCCCGATCCCATCCATTCGAACCAGTCCGGATGCTCCGGACCTCGACTTCAGTTTTCAGCAACAGAACGTCAGCCGTAACGTTGATCCAACGAATTGTTCGCCGATAATTTGTCAAGTAAGTTGCTTAACCATGTACAGCGATCCTCCGCCATTCGCATCAGCGGCATATACCGCCTGTCGAAATCCGAAATTGCTGTAGATGGTTCGTGCAAGTGTATTGTTTTGTTGTACTTCCAACGTCAGCCTACAGCATCCAGTAGTCTTTGCCTCGTGTTCAATGGCCATCAAAAGTTGTGTCCCTATCCCGTTACCACGAACGTGTGGTGCGACATAGAAATCGCTTAAGTTGATCAACGGCTTCGCGGCAAACGTAGAAAATCCTCGAAAACATGTTGCGATTCCGCATGGGATTCTGTTTTCGAAAACCAGGAAAATGATCATTGTTGGATGTTCCACAAGTCCCGCGATCAGGTGTTCGCGTGCATAGTTCGACAAGGGTTTTCCATCACCCATCGGATCTCGTGAGTACGCATCCATCATCGTCACAATCGCACGTTGATGGTCAACATCGCCGAGATCTGCCTTTGTTATTTCTATGCTCATGATCAGCTATTGTCGCGATGGATTTACCGACGAACCTCCACACATCTTATCTGATGGCCTGCGCGGAAGCCACCCTCCAGCTCAGAGCGAAAGCCCCAAGTCACCTTCGGATCAACTGGCCGACTCTTCGGCCGCCAGACTGGACTTTTTTTCGACTGCCATTTCCAGATTGTTCGAATCAGGTTGGCGAATCCCCATCAACGCATCCATTTTCGCTTGCCCGATGGCTTTCATGGTCGCGATGTTTCGCTCAACGATGCGATCGCTCTCCAGATAAGAGTCGACAGCGCGCGTGACGCTGTCCTCTCTCAAGAGATGTAGCATCGGGTAGGGAGAACGATTTGTGCAATTGGTTACGTCGTCGTAATTCGTATCTGCAAACTGATAGCTTGGATGAAAGCTTGCGATTTGAATGACACCATCCAGCTCCATCTCTTCTAGGAGTAAATTGCACAGGTCGAGAAAATGGTTGTACCGTATGAATTCGGGGAATGCGTCCGGAAATATCAGGAGCGTCGATTCAACCAAATGAGGTTCCGTCTCAACCAATAGACTCAACTCCCGCTTGAGGTCGGCTAATACCATGTCGCTTTCGCAGGTGCTGCTAACGGCATATCGAATTTGGTTCTTCGTGTGAATCGCTTTGGCGAAGGGACATAGATTTAGGCCGATGACTACGACCTCTAGCCAAGTCACGGTCGCTTCGATGATTTCTTCGTCAGTTGACATCATGTTCAAGAACTGCGTCCTTGGCGGGCGAGGAATAAGACCGAATTGTCGATAAACCGAAAGCTTACCAAATTTACCAAAAACGTAGGTCCGCATCTCCGCGGCGGACATGCAATAGTATTCCTAAAATACGTCGAATTTTCACGACTCGATTCTGTTTAGCCGTTAGCGATGACGCGAGCCGCGAAACAAACACGGCCGGGCGTTGCCTTGTTAGCTGTTTCAATCATTCAGTTCAAAAACATCTTCGACGTTGCAATCGAACACACGGGCGATGCGGATTGCCAGAGCGAGGGACGGTGTGTAGGTGCCCGTTTCCATTGCGACAATCGTTTGACGCGTGACGCCAACGGCATCGGCCAACGATTGTTGCGTCATGCCTTCATTTTGGCCGCGAAGTTCTCGAACGCAGTTGGTCAGGTTTGGTTCCGGCTTACGCGGCACGACGGGTGCCTCGATACTGAATCAAGGTGGTCGCACCCTTGATCGCGTAACACAACGCGAACTGTGTCCAGATCAGCGCGTTGAGCAATCCAGTAGGTACATCGCGTTGCAGGTGGCTGTGCCACATCGTGATTGCGACCATCGATATCAGCAACAAAACCCAAGCCGTGCCGAATCCAAACCACGATGAAAGTTTTTCAATTTCTACGTCGCGTTCGTCTCGAACAACCTGGTTGCCGCGTTTTCGCAGAAACAGGGGGGTGATACCTAGCAATCCAAGCAAGCCGAATCCGCCGAGTGCCGCGTTCCCCATCCAAGGGTACAGCGCGAGCACAACGACCGCTGCCACTACCGAAACAATCAACTCAGTCCACGCCACTTTCTCTACCGCGTTCATCTTCATACCCTCATTACGGAGACATTCAGTTGTGACAGATTGCAAGCCACCAAGTGTATGATAGACTATACATCCCAAATGTCAAGTCTATTTGTCAGCTTAACCGATCGTAAAAATTGCCGGCCGGACGAATGGAATCGCTCGGCCGCGGAAAGTGTGCAACCATTTTCACTCCGGCATCCATAACTGCCTGTGCTAGCGGCGTAAGGTATTGCTCTCTGCCTTTCCTTCCGCAACCTGGGACGGCTCTTTTGTCGACGTGGGTTCTGTTTCGCGGAAGTCCATGTTGCGGGGCGCGTCGTGAAGCACGGCGCCCGGGATGACGAACAAGTTCCATGGCAGCCATGGTTTGTTTACAACCGTCGAGGGGACTTCGTCGCCGAGGATCTCCAAGCGAATATTGCGAATGCGCAGACTTGCCTCTTTTGAATAGCAACCCAACGTTAGAACTTGGCTATTCGTCGGTACGTTCACTTCGATCGAAGCCTTCGTCCAAGTCCCCTCTTGGTCACGCAGATAATCTTGAAGGCTCATGTGAGTCATCAACGATTCGATGTCTGACTTGCCATCGATCGATTGCGACTGGAATGTTAACGACCGTTCTTGCTCGCCACTGCTACATAGAAACAGACCTGCACGATCGGTTGCATCGCGATGACCGGCTAACTCAGCTACCAATCGCACTCGTTTCCCGAGGTAAGACTTGGCTTGTACCGACTGGGCGAGAAAGCCACCGATGCATCCGAAGGCTTTAGCCTCCAGGCGAACCGCTCCTGGTATTTCTTCAACGAGGGTTACCGGGTTGTCCAAAGTTACCCAAGAAGGCACTTTGCTTAAGTTCATGGGCGGGATGAACGACGAGGGGAGATCGAAAGTGATTTGCAACTCCGGCCCAATCTGTTCGATGCGCAGTGACTGGAGCGATTCAGCGAGGATCGTCGCTTCCCCTGAATCATCTGCTTCTGGGCTTTCCTCGGTTGCTTGATCGATGAATCCTTTTAAGAGAACTCGAATCCCCTCAAGAGTGAGCTTCGCCTGAGCGGCAGCTGCGTCATCGGCATACACGGCTCGGACCCGACAATCGCCCTCCGTACGTCCTTGGACAAATAATCCCAGTTGGCTCAAGCCTGTGAACATTGGCGCCGCAACTGCCCACTGAGCTTCGTGCTTGCTTCCTTGATGGAATTCGCGAAGTTTCGTGCCCCAGCCATCGCATCCAGTGAATGCGACCGCAAAGGCGGACTCCTTGTAATCGGTTAGGAACTGCGGCGAAACCGAATCAAACGGTGTCACATCTCCGCGAATCATTGCTATGATTTCCTTCTCGGTACCATGAAGAAAACCTTGCTCATCATCAACGATCCACGAGTCGAGTTCGGGCATCTGTTCCTCTTGAGAGCGGGATACTTCGTCAGAGAGTTGCTGGCCATAGCCGTAAGCCTTTCGGCCTTCGATCATTTTTACTTTGTCAGTCAAACCAAATGGACCTAACTCCGGCGAAGTTACGAACTGTGTCATTAGTGAAGGACCAACGAGATTCGCTTGTTTGATCTGACCACCAAAACTGTAGTCTCCATGTTCGCGTGCCAAGTCGCTCCATCGGATCTGCATCTCAGCCAAGCCATGCAACTGACCTTTTTCCGGAAAGCTTCCAAGACCGACAACGGTATACAAATAGTGAGTCCAGTCATGAGGGCAAACCCAACTAGAAAAAACGCGATGGTTCGAGCGGACCATTGGGATACGCGAACACTGCCAGCTCGTTCGGCAGATCGCAC
>JBEBHM010000672.1:0-4821 GCA_040080875.1 Pirellula sp. | reverse complement strand
CTTTGGGTACGGCAGGCGGAGCCTGCAAGACAGTGGGTTGCGAGGCGGAGCCTCGCAACCAGATTTACGGTACTCGTAAAATCGGTGGTGTTCTGCGAAAAGTGCCCAATAACTTAACAGGAGAATGCAAGATGAATGGTTGTCTCAGTTGTTGGATATTGACTATTGGAACCCTCGTAATTCAGTGGAGCGTGACTAGCCTAACGCACGCACAAACCACTTCACAAGTTGTCGCGAATGATGCCAGGGATTGGTCTTCGTTTCGTGGCCCAACAGGTCAAGGCCGAAGCTCGAATACGGCATTGCCGATCGAGTGGTCAGAAACCAAAAACATAGCCTGGAAAGTCAGCTTGCCCGGGCCTGGCGCATCGAGCCCGATCGTGTTTGGCGACCATATTTATATCACTTGTTACACCGGCTTTTTTGTTCCGGGTGACGAGTCTGGGAGCCAAAAAGACTTGAAACGGCACTTGTTATGCCTAAGCCGAAAGGACGGGACCACCCTATGGAGCCGAGCGATCGATGCAAAGTTGCCAGAGGAAGACCGCATTCGCGATCACGGCTTTGCGGCAAATACGCCCGTCGCAGACGAGCAAGGAATCTACTGTTTTTTTGGGAAGTCAGGCGTGGTTGTTTTTAATCATCAAGGTGAGACGCTTTGGCAAGCGGACGTGGGCTCCAAGACGCACGGATGGGGAACGTCGGCATCACCCGTGCTGCATCAAGGGATGGTTTACATCAACGCTAGTGTCGAAAGCGAATCGCTCGTCGCCCTCGACCGCGCCAGTGGCAAGGAACAGTGGCGAGCTGACGGTATTCGTGAGGCATGGAACACGCCGGTGGTTGTCCAAAACATCCACGGGAAACCTGAATTGATCATGGCCACACAAGGCAGCATTCAGTCATTCGATCCGCAGTCTGGGAAGAAACTTTGGGCGTGCGATACCGATATCAAATGGTACATGGTTCCCAGCATCGTTGCCCATGATGGCATCGTTTACTGCTTGGGAGGTCGATCTGGCACCGCCTCATTGGCTGTGCGTACTGGAGGGGCAGGCGATGTTACAAAGACTCATCGTTTATGGACAGGTATCAAAGGCTCCAATGTTTCGTCTCCGATCGTTCACCAAGGGCACCTTTATTGGATGAATGACAATCTCGGCATCGCCTATTGTGCCAAAGCCGAAACTGGCAACATTGAGTATGAAACTCGTATGAATCGATCAGGTCAAGTTTACGCGTCCGCTCTATTGGCGGGCGATAGAATCTACTATTTGACTCGAGACGGCAGAACGTTTGTTGTTACTGCAAAACCGGAGTTTGAACAGCTCGCGCTCAACGACCTCAAGGATGGTAGCATTTTCAATGGAAGTTTCGCGGTAGATGGAAATCGCTTACTGGTCCGATCAGACAAATATCTATACGCGATTGGTAACTAGTGCGAAGGGTGAGGGACGTAGGTCCGCATTTCCGAGGCGTATCAACGAAAATTGTCCGATTTGCTGTGATCTTTTAGCAGTTCTTCTGCCACTCGATGCCTGGATTCGACCACGGATGGAGAGAACCAACCGCCGAGAAAGACCAACAGCGCGACCGTAACGATTGCCACCCTCTCGATCGAGGTCACCTGCAATGAGATCGAGGTCGTGGGACGTTTTCCGGTGAAGAGCGCAAAGTAGGCACGCATGATTGCAAGTCCATTGAACATAGCGGCCACAGCCAACGTTACGCTGATTCCTAACCCCTGATCCATGCTTCCGCTGATTAACAACTCCATGGGAATGAATCCCACGGTACCGGGAAAGCCTACGGCGGCTAAACCGGTCACAAAAAAACAGACTGCCAACCCAGGCACTTGTTCGTAATATCCATGGTGTTGTCGCAATGACAGCTCACCAAATCTGGCCTCCAAGGCTCGGATCGAGAAGCCCAATCCCGTCAGCGCAATCATCGATGATATCCATAGGCATAACGCCGCCGTGAGCGAACTGGGCGTTGCCAACATGACCGCAAACAGGACCAACGAAGTTTGACTCAAACACAAATGAGCAAAAAATCGGCGGACATCATGCTGTATGATCGCTAACCCGCCGCAGTACACCGCCGTGATCAAGCACGCGATGCTCGCCGTCTGCAACATCCAAATCGGGGCGATCGGCAACACCAGTCGAATCGCGGCTACCACTTCGACTAGCGGCAAGACAAAGAGAATGGCAGTACCGAACGATGCGCCCTGCACCAGCGCTGGGTGCCAGCCATGCAATGGGAAAATGCCACCACGCAGCAAAAGACTCAGCAACACGAAACCAACCGCCCATTCTGAAGATTGCACGACCGTTGCGAGAACCCCAACGAGCAAGAGGCTCGCAAACACAAGCATATAGAGTAAGAAACCACGCAGTCGCTGCTGCCTGCTCGCCAAATCCCATGTTGGCAAACAAATCTCAATCATCAACAAGACACACATGCCAATGATGGAATGGCACGTTACGATTGCAAGACTGACGAATGTCGCCATCAACAGCTGTATGCAAAACTGAATGGAAACACGGGATTTGGATGTCCCAAGCATCGTCAGCAAGTGTAGCATTGCCATCATAGGCAACATTGGTGCCGAAAGCCGGTCAAGAAAAAATGCGTCGAGTAGATGTGTTTCGCTCCCCGTTGACCCGACGAATTCGAACGAGGCCACGAGTGCGCATGCAAACGTACCGATGGAAAAACTCATGCACCAGCGAGCTGCAGTAAGTGTTGCCTTCACAAACGCGATCGCAACCGCGCCGACGAGGGGCAGCAAAAGCGTCAACTCGAACAAAGGAAGTGTGGTCAAGTTCATGCGTTACCCTTATGCTTCGCGTCGATCGACCGCGTCGAGTCTCTTTCGCCATCGAGCATATTTGCAAGGCGCTGTTCCCATTGGTCGAATCGAGTGAACAAGAGGACAAACGGGCGTCCAATGTATTTCTCTAAAATGTTGTCAAGAAATCCGCGTTCCAATGAAAAGCGATACATCCATCGCTGCCACTCGGGCGAGAATCGGTGTTTCCATCGCGATTTTTCTTCGCGCGGACGAGTGCCGATGGCATCCTCCAGTTGATGATGATCGTGCAACAAACTTGGGGCACGTAGAAACTGAAGCGTCCGCAGGCAGGCGTGTCCCATCATATGGATTAGAGGTAAGTACCTTAGTCCGCAGCCGATTTCCGCAATGATGATTCCAACTTGAGTCAGCGAGGCCAACGCGAGGGCGGACTTGATATCGGATTGGACTCGACCAGAAATGTAAGCAACGGCTGCCGTCAACAAGCCGAGCGAGACGACCGCGACCGACAACCATGGTGAACTGTCCAAGACAGGGCTGACTCTTAACAGTAAAAACACGCCCAAATGCACCGACAGGGCGCCATAAAAAATGGCGCTCGAGGGTGTTGGTCCTTCCATGGCTCTCGGCAGCCAGCCGGAGAAAGGGATGAGCGCCGATTTGCACGACGCCGCGACGATAAACAGTGCACCGAGAAGTGTAAAGTGTGGCCCAATCAACAGAGGATCATGCTCAGGCCAAGCGTGTGTGCCAACCAAATGATCGAAGTCACCGGCACCATTGATCTCATGCATCAGAATGGCCGCGAGCATCAGGGCTGCGTCTCCGATGCGGTAAACAATCCAGACTCGCAACCCGTTTCGTGGAGGTGAAGCCCGTTCCTGAAAAAAGGCAATTAACAGGACCGACGATAGGCCCACCATTTCCCAGCCCGCAAACATAGTCTCGACCGTATCCGACAGCGCGGCCGTTACCATCCCCAGGAGAAAAACGCTGAACAACACAAAAAATCGGTTATAGCCAGGCTCGTGATGCATATACCTCGTTGAGAAAGCCGCGATCGTCGCACAAAGGACCAGCGTCAAGATGGTATACGACAACGAAAGCAAATCGAGAACGAACTCGAATTTCAAATGGTAGTCAGGTGTGATGACCCAGTCGCCCAGCTCAATTGGATGCTGCGATATACGTCCCGCGATCATGATGATTGCAGCCGACGCGGCGGCTAATAAGCTCACCGAAATCGCCACTTGCACGATCATCCCGACGGTTCGTTCTTGTAGGCGACGGTCGCATAGAAACGCCATAAAGAAGGCGACCAATAACGTTGCAGGTGAAGCCACAACGAACAAGCCAAGAACGGAAAGTGAAAGGTTGAGAGTTTGCATACTGAGTTTACACCGATGGACGACTTGTGAGTATTTCGGCAAACTCTAACGGTTCACGCCAACCTGAATACCACTCTGCCGAGGAACGAGCTAGCGGCAGGGGCAAGCCATCTCCCTCGTGAGGTTCAAACGTTCCGTTGGCATACACGCTGATTTGTCCCGTGGTGGGGTCCATCAACGCTAACTGGACCCACGCGTTGGCTACCATGGTTTTGATGGCTGCGTTCCGTTCCAGGATGGACAAACATGTATCCACGGTCGCTTCGATCACGAACAGTAGCCGCACCGGCTCGTGAACTTCAACCATCTGCCACGGCAATCCCGTGCGCAAATCGCTCATCGCGCCGTCCATCACGCCTAACAAGCCGGTGATGTTGTGCGGCAGTTTAGAACCTGATCCCCAACCCGGAGAATCCACATACGAGAAATAGTATTCCAGGTTGATACCTGAGCAGACAGGGACAACAGCGCCGAGAATACGAGCCAAGATCGTGTGTTCCGCATCGTCTTGGGTGGAATCGTAGGAGACAAGGAACGCACGTCGATCGAGAAACAAACCTCGGGTTTTGGCTCTCCGGCCCACGATGCAAATGGCGTTGGTGGCATGTCCCC
>JBEBHM010000671.1:0-4822 GCA_040080875.1 Pirellula sp. | reverse complement strand
AAATCGCTATCGGAGGTCGTAGAAGCATAGATTCCGTAAAGCCCACCCGTGATTGTCAAGTGATCGAATGTGATGTTGTCCGCATTCTGAAGCTCGATCGCAACCAAGCTCGTGTTGCCGCGATTGAACGTAGTACCGCGAGTTGGAAATGCAGGGTCGTGATAACCCTCGATTCGAATGCCCGAGGCCGCTGCATTGAGTATCAACGTCGTACTGAGATTGTATGTCCCGGCATCGACCAAGATCGTATCACCTGGCTTCATCACGTAAGCGTTTAATATTGCGCTGATCGAGCTCTTGGGATTATTCGGATCAAGTCCCGAATTGGTATCGACTCCGACGGCGGTTGTTATGTCGCCTGATTGAACTGTGTTGTCATTAACGTAATAGAGATTGATCGGAGCGCTGATCGTAAACGGTGTATTGCTGACATCGAACAAAAATGGCGCGTCGTTCCGTGTAACCCGAATAATATAGTCGGTGGCGGGAGCTACGGACGAAGGGACGGTCCAGTTGAAAAGCCCGCTGTTGGGTGCGTTGGTCGCAATGGTTGTGATGGGAGTGGGATTGCCATTGCGGTACAGTTCGATTTGGAAAGTTGTAGCCGCAGTGTTATGAGATCGCCAACGGATCGGAAAGACTTGCGATTGTGGCCATACTTCACCTCCATCAGGTGTGGTTACCGTTACATATTCAAGCGGACTGATCGATGCTTGGTTTGTGCCACCAAAGGCTCCAATATTGATAAAGCCGCCATTGGGCGCCGGTTCAGATGCGAATGAATCGCTGGGACTGCCGCGATCGATCAGAGGTGACGTTGCTCCATCGGCCACAGGATTGGCTGGGTTTGATAACCATGCAGGTAATCCCAAGCCATTGGCGGTCGCGACCGGCGCAAACGAAACACTGTGGAAACTGCCGTTCAGACTCTTTTCGTGGAAATCATCGTCGCGCCCGTCGTTGACGGCCGACGAGTATCCGAGTAATCCATCGGCACCCAAGAGATTTACGAATTGCGGATCGATGCTGAGACTATTCGCATCGGTGAAGGCTGTCGTTCGCCATGCGGACAAGGTTGGTCGATCGACGTTTTGCCATGTCGCGACCATTCCTGTCCCCGTGACAAACAAGTTGTTGTAGTCGCTCTGGAATCCTGTTTGGGAATCACCTGCAATATTAAGGTCGTAGCCTGCATTTACCCAGAGAACATTGTTACGAACGTTGACGTTTCTCGAATTCGATTGCAATCGAATTGCATCTCCAAGTGGTTGGTAAACGGTGTTGTTGACGATCGATGGGCTACCACCGTTAGAGCCAGAGGAAGTGAACAAAACTCCGTACAAGCTGTTTCCGTAAATCAAGTTGTTGACGAGATTTCCTGAATAACTACTTTGACCGCGTATGCCGATCGCATTCGAGTAGACCACGTTTCGGAGTACTTGAGTTCCAAAATCTGGATAAATGCCTGCGTCCAAGTTGCGGTAGCTGCGATTCTCGCTGATCTCCCCTCCGTTACTGTAGATGCCATAGTAGTTGTCGCGGACGATGTTCCGTTTGGCCGTTGCCCCACTGTTTACCGTGATCCCCGTCTGTGACGTTGCAAAATGGTTGTAAACTAGATTCCCAACGACGTTTACTTGTCCAATTGCAACGATACCGGAAGCGGCATTGTCGTGGATTCGATTCCCACGACCCAGAGTCAGATCGGCATTTCCGAATACGAGCGTGCCACCAACACTGTTGCTGATGTAAACTCCGTGTACGCCATTTCCGATGTTGTTAAGGACCTCGTTGCCCTCGACGAGAGTTGGGCCGGTATCGTGGAGCTGGATCCCATAACTGCGATTGTTAGAGAATACACTGTCGGTCAAGCTGACTAAAGATGCATTGACATAGATGCCACCGCCTAGGTTGCCATCCGCTAACAGGTGATCCAATCCAAGCACCGTCGAACCGGTATCGATATGGAAGCCACGCACGGTATTGTTGACGCCCTTGAGGTAACTGCCTACAAAATTGGTGCTTTGGTTGCGAACATAGAGACCGTAGGATCCACTTGCAAAGGAAAGGTTGCGAAGAGTCATGAAGTCAGCCGTGTTCAACTCGACAACCGGTGCGACCGTAAGTGGATTGGCATGCCGAAGCGTGGATGTTCCTGTCGAGCTGCCTTGCATTAGGAAACCTTCATCGTCGCCTGTCCCCAAGATGTTGGAGATCAGAAAGGGACTGATCATCGCATAATCACCCGTGTCGATCGTTAGCGATTGATTGGCACCGAGGGAATAGATGCGAGTAACATTGTTTGGGTAAGGTTTCGGTGACGAGGCGAGTTTTCCGGTGTTTCGATTGCTACCGATGGCTGTCGTGTATTGATCACCAGCAGTTAGATTGTCGTTGACAAAGAACGTGTTCGTGTTCTCGGGCGTTGCAAACGCTTCTGTGCTTCGATCCAAGACCGCTCGGTTGGTTGCGAGCGACAACTGGATTCTCAGTCCCTTGGTTCCGAAGTCAATTCCGCTGTTGCCAGCGATCCACGTGTAGCTACCATTGTCGGGTGTACCTGTAGTAATGGTGGTCAGCAGCTTTGGGCCCTGTGCCGTGTCCTGCAAGAGCTCGATCACCACGGCCGAATTCTGCGAATTACCATAACTGTCCCATCGAATATCGATCGGTTTGTTTCGTTCCCAATCTTTGTAAAGATCGGGTGATCGAAGAACCAAGTGTGGTGTGGCGATCATATCGGTCAACGCATTTCCGTAGGCTCCCATATCTGGAATTAGGTTGTTGGAGAAGACCGACACAAAAGCGCCGTCGAGAAAGACGTCGTTCGTGGCTCCCGTTTGTCGGACCGCTTCGTATCGGAATACGATCTTGCGTGCACTGGCAGGCAAGTAACTTTGGGAGCCTAACAGTTCCCAACGGTTGTCGACGTTGGCAGCACGGACAACGATCGGTTGCCCAATAGCGATATCACTCGCGGTCAAGAAAGTAATGGTCAGCGTTCCCTTGTCGCGCGGCGTCTCCGTGGCCGAACGAGCTCTTGCACCAAACGCTACGGCCAATCCACCAGCGTCCAGGGTACTCAACTGAGTGGCATTCAACTGAGAAGACAGGTTGACGATTTGTTCGAGCGAGGTTGTTGGATTTCCTCCGGCTTTAAAGTATGTCGCACCATCAAAAGGAATTGGAGACGGTGGCAGGGACTGTATTTCGCCATTGGGTAGTGCAGTCCAACCGGTTAGCCCGGACTCGAAGCTTGGATTGGTCAGCAGATTTGTGAACGTACCTGGAAGGGCCAAATCGGTCTTGGGATCACCGCCGTCAATCGTTGGACTCGTGAACCGCTGGCCTGCAACTTGAGGGTGCAATCGGAAGTCACCCCAAGCAGCGTTGACAAATCGCGGCTCGGCTTGCCGTGGGTTGATGGAAGTTGTTCCGATCGAATTCAGGTCGAACTGGTAAATATCCTCTTGCCAATCGAGGATGTCCGTAAAGTCCTTTGACCAGTAACCGACTTTTCCTGTGCCAGTGGTGTACAGAGTGTTGTAGTCGCTGAAAAAGCCGGTGGTACTGTCATTCGCGACGAAAAGGTCGTAGCCGTTGGCGGTCCACAGAATGTTGTTGCGCACTTCGGTTTGCCGCGAGGTACCCGTTACACGAATGTTGTCACCGCTTTGTGTATAAAACGTATTGCTGATGATCCGCGTGTCTGTTTTGCCGACAACCTGTGCCCCTGTGGTATTGCCATTGAAGATGTTGTGGGCAATCAATTGCCCGCTGCCTGCCAAAATGCCGACACCGTTGTTGCTGATACGTTGAAATTGGACCGTGCCGCTGATGTTGATGCCGGTGGTGTTCCCCTCAATAACGTTTGCTAGCTCCAAGACCAATCCTAGCAATTGACCAGAGCCGCTAACACCGACCGTGTTGTTGCTGATTCGTTGGATTTGCATTCGACCTGACAGAGCGACACCCGTCGTGTTACTGAAGATCCGATTGGGTTGAGAACCTGCGACGTACCCAAGTCCATTGGTCGTCGAGTCGAATGAGACAACCACGCCGGTGACATTGCTATCGATATCGTTGTTGTTGAGTAGGGTAGCAAAGTCATACCTCACACCGACTGATGCGCCCGAGAATCGGTTTGAGCCAATCAGGCCAGTGAAGGTCGCGTCGAGATCCAGTGCCGTTGCCGTCGCAGCAACTTTGTTTCCGGTGATCTCACCTGTGCTTGATTGCTGAACACGAATGCCGGTCGTGCCGCCAGAGAGAGTGTTGTCGCGAATGGAGATATTGGTCGCAACACCGATCGCAATTCCATTCGTACCTCCAGTAATGTGATTGTTTCGAACCACAGCCGCGTCGGAGTTCGATCCGATCGCAACGCCGCCCGTGGAAATCGTGTTGTAACTCAACTGATGACCAGTTCCACCAGCAATGGTGACAGCCCCACTAACGTTGCTCTCACGCAGCGCCGATCGGTCACCGCCAGTAAAAGCCACGTTGCCTGTGATGCTCAATCTTTGCAAGGAAACGTTGTTGCCAGTGACACTGACATTGCCGGTGATTTGTGAGCCGGGTGCACCGATGATGGTCACGCCCGAGTCTGCCGCAGTGATGGTCACATTGCCTGCCACTACACCAGTCACCATGATGACGTCACCGGAAGCAAAAACGTTGGCATCAAGGATTTGTTGGATGGATTGAGTTGGACTCGCAGAGTAAACATTACCGCTGGGGATCGCGTTGCTGCGGGCCATAATCGCCGATCGGCCAGTGTTGGAAATGTCCTGCCAGATCACTGTCGACCTGCCGGTCGGAT